>JALSTB010000153.1 GCA_026983955.1 Melioribacteraceae bacterium | reverse complement strand
TAATACTTTAAATATTCCTCGGAAAGAATTTTTTCCCACCAACTTCTGTTTTCCAAATACCATCTGATTGTTTGCACAATAGCTTCTTCAAAGTTGAATTCTGGTTTCCAACCCAGTTCCGTTTGAATTTTTGACGAATCGATTGCATACCTTCTATCGTGCCCCGGTCTGTCTTTTACGTATTCAATTAAACTTTCATCTTTGTTGAGCTCTTTCAAAATGAGTTTCACAATTTCGATATTCGTCATTTCATGGTCTGCACCGATATTATATACCTCGCCGGGTTTTCCTTCGTCAAAAACTTTTTCAATCGCTTTGTTATGATCCAATACATAAATCCAATCCCTAACATTCAAGCCGTCTCCGTAAACCGGCAATTTTTTATTGTTCAATGTATTGATTATCATCAACGGAATCAGTTTTTCAGGAAACTGGTATGGTCCGTAATTGTTCGAGCACCTTGTAACAACCACCGGAGTTCCATAGGTATGATGAAAAGCAAGAGCCATCATATCAGCGGAAGCCTTACTGGAAGAATAAGGGCTGTTGGGTGAAAGCGGTGTCTGTTCAGTAAATTTACCGGTTTTACCCAAACTTCCGTAAACCTCGTCGGTAGATACTTGAATGAATTTTTTTATTCCATGCCGTTTGGCAGCTTCAAGTAAAACATTCGTACCGATTACGTTCGTTCTGAAAAATACTTCCGAACCGAGAATACTACGGTCAACGTGCGATTCCGCAGCAAAATTAATTATATATTCAATATTAAAACTTCTAATAATATAATCTATAAGTTCAGAATTACAAATATCACCTTTTACGAAATTGTAGTTGGGCAGGTTTTCCACACCACTCAAATTTTCCAAATTGCCGGCATAGGTTAGTTTATCGATATTAACTATATTAATATCATCTCTGTTGTTCAGAATGTAGTTAATAAAGTTACTTCCGATAAATCCGGCTCCTCCGGTTACCAAGATATTTTTCATAATTACCTAAAAAGCAAATAATCCGATAAATAAACCTGTTTGAATAAAAAATGTATTACCATTAATGTTTTCCGGTACGTTTTGTATAATCTGTTCATTGTCAGCCGTCCATTTGCCTCCAACGGAAAACCGGTAGCCCGCACCGATTCTGAATGCAAGAAATCTGCTAAATGGAATATCCACGTTAAATGTTGGGGCTAAAGCAAAATAGTTATTTGTCAACTTGTGATAAACATTTCTATTTGTGGAACTGTTGTTTTCGAAATCTTTCCAGATATTATCCCAAGTGAATTCACCTTTGTTTTTATAGAATTCAATTTCCACTTTTCCGCCACCAACGATTGCACCAACGGAAACGGCAATATTTTTAATAAACGGGAAGGTGTATTCCAATGTAAGTCCGCCACCGCCCGTAAAATAATTAACCTCTTTCCTGAAACCGTTTGAAACCACATCTTTACTTTGCGACCCCCCGAAACCGATTCCACCGATTCTGAAATTATCGATAAGCATGATGTAGGCGTAACCGCCGCCGCCCCAAGTTACCAACGGTCCCTCAAAGTTTCCGATACCGAAATTATTCACTGTTGAATTAATCCCGGCAAAATCGGGAAACATAATGTTTGAAACGAAACCGCCTGCGGCACCGAATTTGGCAATCCATTTAACGGACCCTGATGATTGGGCAAAGGAAAATGAATAGAATCCAAATAAAATTATAACCAAAA
>JALSTB010000152.1 GCA_026983955.1 Melioribacteraceae bacterium | reverse complement strand
GCTTTTTTATAAGTTGAATCGAGCACATTATTATAAAATTTATTTACGTAGTATGAGCCGTCAATTTCCTGAATGACCAAAATATCGGGGTTAACCGATGAAATTATTGTTTTCAAATATTGATCTTTTGTAGGATTCGACGTGGAATGGTAATTCAACACATTATAAGTCATCAACCGTATTGTTTGCTGTGCTTCAAACGGTAAATTGACAAAAAGTATGACCGTGAGAACAATAAGTAATTTTCGCATTGTATTTTCCCGTTATTCTACTTCTGTTGATAAAATGAACCTGACTATCCGGTCGTTTCCCGTATCCAAAACATAAACCGTTTTGTTGTGATATGCAACTGCGTGAGGATGATTAAAAATACCGGAACCGCCAAAGGATTGTAGTTCATCGCCAAACGAACTGAATTTGAATACACTGTCTTTTTCCGCATCGGCGACAAAAATGTTATTTGCCCCGTCCAAAGCAACGTCTTCCGGGCGGCCGAATCTTCCCGCTTGCATTAAATCGTTAGAGAAAGCATCGAATTCAGGTTGGTAACCCGTAAAATCGGGTGATTGTACATATTTTAACCATTGAACCTTAAAGCTGTTGTTCCCAGCCAAAGTCAAAATAATATCCCGCTTTCTTTTATTAAAAGACGTAAGTGAGCTGATGCGGTTTGCCGACATCAACCCGGTTCCTTCAGGTTCCAGCAAAGGTACTTTCCCCAATACAAGGGAATCCTTACCCGAAACCGATTTTTCGAATTTTAAGGTTATAATTGCGTTATCACGGTCAACCGGATTGGAATTATCCGGTCCAACTCTTGAAACAAGCAGGGAATTATCGTAAAAGACGCAAACGCCGGTATATTGCCTGTCGGGTCTGGTAAACGCAAAGGGATTATCCTTTGGATTTTGCGGAAGGATTCTTTCCGGCAAACTGTTTTCAATCCGGTGATTAACTTTAACCAAATCGAGCTTGTACAGCGCACTGAAAGTGAGCGGCAAGTTGTTAATTACGGTATCGAACTGAGCACACACCCACAAGTTCAATTTGTAATCTTGGGCAATAGCAACCGGATGCTGAACCGACCTTACACCCAACACGTCGCCGGCAACATTCATCATTACTATTCTGTCGTTTTCGGTATCGGCAACGTAAATAAAAGGTTCGCGCCCGACAATCATATCTTGCGGTTTGTTAAAGCCTTTCCACACCGGTGATTGTTGAATATAAAGTGTGTCGCTAAAATTTATCGGACCTTTACTCAATTCGTTTAAATCGGTAAGATCCAGTTTGTCTTCACATGCTAAAAGTAATAATGAAATCAAAATAAATATTTTAAATAGGTTTTTCATATCAATACAAAGCCAATAAAATTGAAAGACGGTGAGCGGAACCCAAGCGCTCGAAATTAGCGAATCCGTAATCGAATGTTACTTTTGCAATTCCCAGGGGAACGGAAATTCCCGTTCCGAAAGAATAATTTTGTTCTTCCACATTGAATTTATATCCGGCACGCAAATAAAAAATTTCTTTCCACGAATATTCTAAACCGGCCGAAACATTTTCGCTATTGTCGTTAGGGTGATTCAATTGCACAGAGGCCGTAATTCTATGCGATTGGGTTTGATATGGCTCGAAAGCAAAACCCATTCTGAACATAATAGGCGGAGAAAAAGATTGCCAATCCGATTTTTCACGTTTTCCCCAGAGCAAAACCTTTCCACTGGGTGTAAATTCATTTCCGAAATTAGTTATTGCCACAGCAAACCTGGTAGTTCCCAAGCCCGTCCAGTAAAGAGTTCCCAAATCCAACACAACACCACGCATCTTCAGTTTGTCCAAAGTTTCTTCAACATACCGCAGCGTAATACCGAAACTGAATTGCTCTGTCATTTGTCTGGAATAAGTTAAACCAACCGCAAAGTCACCGAATGAAAAATACTCACCGGTTCCGAAAGGCATAAATTCCGTTGTAACAGGCATGTCGTCGGTATTCAGCGCAGTGAGTGACAGACCGACAGCGTCGTTTTTGGAAAAATGGTAAATTCCCCCGGCAAATTGATGATTAATATCAGCCACCCAGTAGTTTTGTGAAATTAAAATTTGAGTTCCTTCCGCTTGAACGGCACCCGCCGGATTCCAGTAAAGAGATGAAGCATCGTTAGCAACAGCCACGAATGCATCTCCAAGTGATGCGGCACGTCCACCAACACCGATTTTAAGGAACTGCACGGCTGATATTCCCGCCCGCTGTCCGCCCAACGTTGGAAATAATTGGGCAAACAGGCTGCCAACCGGAAATATCAAAAATATAATTAATATTTTCTTCATTAATATTTATATTATTTTATCTGTTCTGTTTACCGGGTTCCCGCTTTCGCGGGAATGAAAATTAATAATATCCGTCATGACTGTGAAAACCGGCGCCCAATTAACATAAACTTAAATATTTTTAATAAATTTAAAATTTCAAACTAACACCAAACTTTATGTTTCTTCTAGTTAAATACCGGGCCGGATTGTACGGATAAGGTGAAATTGGGGCTTGCAAATCCGGATACAGCGGATCGTTCCACGATGAAGGAGTGGGATCACCGTATTCATAAGCCCTTCCGGTCACCGGATTGATTATATTAGAGTTTTTGGTATCGAGTAAATTATTTATTTCCGCAAAAACCGAGAATTTCAGCCCGCCAAGTTCGAAATATTTTTCAATATTCATGTCTATGTAAAACCAGTTATCGCCTATTGCTCCGTAAATATTTTTTCTGTCGCGAATATATTCGGGTCTTCCGTCCACATCGTAGTTGCCGGTAAAAATGTACGGAGTATACCGTTTTCCGGATTGGTAAAATGCGCGGATGTAGATATTGATGTCATCCAAAATTCCCCGGCCGAAATCAAACAAAGGTTCGTTCTGCGGAATATAAAAACTTGCGGAAGCGGAAACCGTAAGCGGGCGGTCCCACGCAACGTAATCTTCCTTTACGGAAGCATCCAAATCGCCACGTAAAATCAAAACGCCTTCGTCCGCCGAAGATGATTTGCCTGTTACAATTGCGTATGACGCAGTGACTTTACCGTTAAACCACCTCCCGATTCTCTTTTTATATTCCAATTCAATTCCACGTGAGCGTGCATAATCCAAATTTGCATAAGTTATAAACGACCGTGTGGCAAATCTGGCCGATTTTATTTTTGCCGTTCTTGTCCTTACATAGTCGAAAATATCTTTATAATATGCGGTAACCGTTAAAACATCATTTTGCGTAAACTGTGTTTTAAGTCCCAATTCATAAGCAACGGTTGTTTCGGGTTTCAAATTGGGGTTTCCGAATTTCTGAAACGAAGACTGAGCTGTTGCCGGATTTAATTTCGCATAAACAAATTGTGGTTTCGGCCATTTGCTGAAGTGTCCGTATGAAAAAAACAAAATTTGATTATCGGTAACCGGATGAGAAATTCCCAAACGCGGACTCAATCGAGCTTTGAAATAGCGGTTTCCGAACCATTTGAACGAATCCTCTTTATACCTTTTTCTTATTTCATCGGGAATGGTAACCACATCGGGGTTATCGATTGCGTCGTCAACAAATTTTCCGGGGAACCAATAATCGAGGCGTAAACCGAAATTCAAAATCATCCCGCTGAAATTAATATTATCTTGTGCGTAAAATGAGCCGACGGCCGGATAAACTTTGTATATATCATTATTCAAACCGAGTTCTCCAATCCACGGCTTGTAAATATCCACGACTTGCATTTCCTGGAACCGGAGATTAAATCCGGCTTTGAACTTATTTTTTTCATCGAAAAAGCTGGTAATATCGCCTTTAATTGAATATTCTTCAATATAATGATCGTGCCATGTAAAAGGATTTCCCACATCCCAGAAACCGTCGCCAGGAATAACTCCAATCGTGTCCCTATCTTTATTATAGTATTCGAGCGGGAACGTAACTATATCTTTCGGTTCTTCATATTCGTACCAGTATTTACCGTTTGCATCTGCACGCAAATTTGAGAAAAACTTGTTTAATTTAAGTTCGTAGAATGTTTTGGAATTCAATGTGTGCGTCCAACTGACCGTATGGTATTTATTGTTATGAGTGAACACATTCGCATTGTCAAGAATTTTTTGAAATCTGTATTGGTAACCCGGACTTGGTTGAACATATTCCAAATTTGTTTGCAATGATTGTGAATTTTGATTTATATTGACCGATTGACTGTACGAGTAAACCAGCTTCATTGTGGGATTGATTTTATAGCTGACCTTTCCCAACCAAAACCAGTTGTTTTCGGCTCTTGGTGCAAAGCGTGTTCCGTAAAATGTGGACGAGAATAATTGTTTGGCCGTGGGTTTATAATATCCTTGGGTAATCCCGTCGCTCAGACCCATATAAAAACTGCCGAAAAGAAAAATTTCACCCGGTATTTTGATTCCCAATGCAGGTAAGATTTTTCTTGTGAGAGGCTCCGGACCGCTTAAATTGGTTTCAAGTATATCGGTATTAAAAACGTGAGGTGAATTAAGATTACCGAAGTTATCGCGTTTGTATGAAATATACCCCGAATAGTTTTCGCCTCCTTCACGGGTTTTAACATTAACGATACCGGATGTTGCTTGACCGTATTCGGCATTAAAACCGCCGGTGATAATCTCAACTTCTTCAATGGCATTGGCGCTCAACTGCAAACCAAACCCGGTACCGGAAAGCGGATCTTGAACAGACACACCATCGAGAAGAAAGGCATTTTCGTACGACCTTCCGCCGCGTATATGTATTTCATTGTTCGATTCCACAATGCCCGCTTGTTGTGTAACAATATCCTTGATGTTTTCCACCACCGCCGTTTCTATTTCCTCTTTGGAAACAGTCCGCACACTTTGAGTTTCTTCAACGTCCACCAGAGGTTTATCTCCAACTATCACCACATCTTGCTCAAGTGTAAGTACTGTTTCCTCCAAATTCACATCTATTTGAAGGGTTTTGTTTGATTTAACTTTCAATCCCGTGAATTCCATAGTTTTATAACCGATAAGGGAAACTTGCATTGTATAAGTGCCCGGGTTAATTCCCTTTATTACGTACTTGCCGTTAAAATCGGTTGCTGCGCCGTAATAAGTTCCTTTCAATAAAATATTCACTCCGGGCAATGGATCACCGGTTTTGGCATCTTTTACGGTACCGGCAATTTTTCCGGTTCCCTGCGCATAAACATTAAAACTTAATATTATTAAAATTAAAATAACTTTACGCATAAATCAATAACCGAATTCATCAAAAAACAATTTTTCCAAAAATTCAGAAATATTACCGTTCCCATCGCATTGATTTAATGGCAGACCGATAAAAAACAAATTTTTCGTATTTGTAATCATTGCGATGTTACCGTTAAGTTGCGAACTTTGTAAATCGTAAACGGGCAAAGCCGAAATTTGGTTCGGATAAAAAGTACGAACGAAACCAACTGTGGTTCCCAGTTTTAATTCCGGAAAATGTTCAAATCCGCTAAGAGCAACCGCCTTTGCACCGGGAAGCAAAAACGGTAAAGATTTTTTCTGTCCCAAACTGTCCACCGGTAAGAAATTTTGCAGCGCCGAGAGACTAAATTGAAAATTTGCAGACGAATCTTGAAAAGTCATTGAAAAGGCAATCTTTCCGCCGTTTTGTAAATAATCTTGTGTTACTGAATTAATCACCTCAAGCGAAGGACTTGCATCCGAGTACCAAAATATATAATTGAATAATTTAAGGGTTTCGAGCAGTGTGATATTTTGATACGGCAAGTCGGTTTTCTCCAAATCCAAAACATCATATTTGCCTGCCAATTCCCCGTTACGAACTTCGTCAAATTTCTGAGCGTAAAAATCCTGAATATCATCAGCCGAAGAATAATCGTCGATTATGAGCAAATTCCCTTCCGGTTTCTTTACGAACCAATTGGAAGTGGTATCCGGTAATCTGATAATTCCGGATTCTGCGCCGGAAATGTCTTTTGCTTTTAAGTAAATTATATTATAATCATCAAGTTTTAAATTATTTAATTTTTCCGGATATTTTTTGTTTCCGTTAATATAAATATCGAATGACGGTTGAGGGTTAGTGTAATCGTCTACTATTAAAGTAACAAGTCTTACATTGCCACTCAATTCCACAAATTCGCTTGTATCGTTAAGCGCAATATAAATATTCACAATCGATTCGTCACCGTCCAAATCACGGGCATTCCAGCCGATAGTCATTACCGGCAAAGATTCACGTGGTAAGTTGGTGAGTTCATTCCATTCCACTACCGGGGCGGAATTTTTAATTGGGAAAATTTGACTAGCCGGAGTTTCATCAATTGCTCCGATATCGAAATAAGTTTCACCTTCGTCGTAAATCCCGTTACCGTTTTTATCTATAAAAGGTTCCGGACCGTAATTTACATTGTCCCGGATAATTTTATTATCGTATTTCCCGTTACCCGAATTATCGGCAGCGGCAACAATAAAAGTGTAATTCGTATCAACAGTACCAATCGGCAAAGAAAAAACAGAATCGTTACGGGTAGTGAAATTCCAAGCAGAATCAAGTCCCTCCCATTTAAAATAATAACCCACAATCAAACCGTCGGGATCGTCGCCCCACCAGTGAACTTGCAATCTGCTTTTCTGCTGGCTTATCGTACTATCCGGAAAAAGAAACAGATGTGTCTCCGGCGGCTGGTTTCCCACCGGAGTATCCGTTATACTTTCTTTGCATGACAACATCAATAGTGTCAATATTAAAAATATTTTTGTTTTATGTTTATTTTGTCTTATCATTAACTATTTCATTAAAATCATTTTCTTTGTTGAAACAAAATCTCCCGTTGTCAATCTGTAAAAATAAATTCCCGATGCCAAATCATTTGCATTAAACGTAATCTCATAGCGTCCGGGTTGTTGTTTTTCATTCACAAGTGTTTTTATTGCTCTTCCCAAAATATCGTACACAACCAGTTTAACCACCGAAGAGTTACCATTCAAGTTGGACGGCACGGAATATTTGATTTTTGTAGTGGGATTAAACGGGTTCGGATAATTTTGTGAGAGCTCGAATTTTATTCCCAGTTCAGGTTGTTCGTTTACACTTGTAACAAAACCAATAAAGTCGTCGTTTTTTCTCGGCACCAATTTGAAATTGCCGAACGAATAAAACAGAATTCCTCTGAGCTCATCGAAATGGTTCCATGTTCTGATTCTTATCGGTTGATTTTCGAGTGATTGATCCCAGAAGTTGTGGTAATCGTGTGTACCGTCTTGCAATTCAACTCTCATCTGCACTCCGGAAGTATCGGCAACCAGCATCTCGCCGAAATTTCTGTTTCCGCCGCTTCCTTCATCGGGCCCAGCATCACCGTTGGCATTTTCATCAACAACGGAAATATTTTTAATTGAAAGCAACACACCTTCGTAAGATTCCGCCGGAAGTTCACCACCGCCAGAGCCGTTAATTTCGGCTGTCGAAACTTCGAAAGGCGCCGGTAAAGGATTACCAGCACTGTTCACTGTTACGTTTACGCCATTGGTCAAATTCCCAATTCTCGTAACCCCGAAGCTTTCATTTACAATACCGGTAACCGTTACGTAATCTCCCCGGTGCAATGCATACGCTTGAGTTCCGAATATTTGAATTCCGCTCCACGGTCCCGTACCATTTTGGATATAGACTTGTGGACCTATCAAATTTCCGTCGCCCTCAATGTCCGAAGTATCGGCGGTAACCACACCGCTAACGGTAACTTCATAATTGTTGTATCCGCTGAAACCGCTTCCGAAAGGAGAGTATTGAACATCTTGGATTGTCAAGGGACGATTTAATACAAAATAAAAATACGGTGACTCTTCACCATTAGTCGGATTTGTAGAAACAGCGCTGTCGGCATCCACAGCTTCGATGTAATAAGAAATCATTGCCGAATCGGGTTGACCGGGAATTGTAGCCGACCATGTCATTGTTGTTGAATCCGTCAGGGTCATCGGTACAGAAACATAAGGCGCACCGGAAACACTGTATTTCAAACTTGCCGAAACCACCGGTGCAGTTGAATCGGAATCGAAAACCATTGCCGTTACCGTAACATCTTCATTGTAACCAACAACAC
>JALSTB010000151.1 GCA_026983955.1 Melioribacteraceae bacterium | reverse complement strand
CTTACCGGATTGATTTGGATTAATCATAATAATCCGTCTGTAATCAGATTGATTGACGTACGTGAACCTTATCCGTGGACAGATTACAGAAGTTCCGGTACTTTTGAATCTACCGATTATGGTGTTACTTGGACGAAAACCGGTTTTGTGGAAAACTGGGATTGCGGTTACTTAAAGGAGAACGGTACTTGTACGGATCAATCGATTTATTGGTCATACGGTTCAACATTTGAAGGAATTGTAAAAACACTCGGGCGCGATATGTCCGATCCGGACAAATACTACTGGATAACCACGCGTTATGTTTACGGAACCAGTGACGGTGGTGCACATTTTAATAATTTATATACAAAGGAAATCGGTACAAATTATTGGCAGTCAACCGGTATAGAAAATATAACGATGTACGATATGAAAATCAGTGAAGCTAATCCGGACTTGATTTACCTCGGGTTTTTCGATATCGGATTGTGGAAAAGTAAAGACAATGGTGCTTCTTGGCAAGCTTGCAACGAAAAAAAATATACCGGCGGCTGGGAAGGAACCGGTGGAAATACTTATGCGTTCGCACCCGATCCGGATAACGAAGCATTGATTTGGGCTGCAATGCAAGGTAATGTTTACGATACAACTTTTATGGTAAGGAGCAGTTCATACGGCGATGTAGGTTCTTGGACGTTAATTCATAACGGACTACCGTTAAATGCGAATGCCGAATTTTCCGGATTATCAATAAGTAAACAAAGTCCGCAAAACAATCGTACTTTATTTGTTTGTGTTGACGGCGATGTTTACCGCAGTACGAATCACGGGAATAACTGGAGCAAAGTATTTTCCAACGGTGGCATGAGAATAACAGCCGTGGATAATTTCGACGGTTCTTTGGTGTATGCCGGCGGTGAAAACGGTGTATTCAGATCGACCGACGGTGGGAACAATTGGGTGGAAGTCGGTTTGCCCGAAATGAAAGGTGTAAAAGGTTCGGCAGGTTGGGATGACGGATACAAAGGAGTTTGGGATATTGAAGTTGACCCGGTAACCAGTGGAAAAGTTTATGTAGTTGCTTACGGAGACGGCGATACAAAAGGAGTTTATAAAAGCAACAACAGCGGAACGACGTGGACAAAAATCAAATCCGGCAGATACATGCGTAGCGTGGCAATATCGGCGGCAAATCCCGATATTATTTATGTCACTTCATCGAGTGTTTATGTAGACGGAAATTACGATGATACTGCCGACGACGGAATCTTTTATTCTCCCGACGGCGGAAACACTTGGGAAAAGGTGACGGACGGAATGGAATGGGAATTCGGGATTCCCGTTGCCATCAATACGAAAAGCGAGCCTTACGTATTTGTCGGTTCGCCCGGTACCGGTTTTCAAAAAGCAAAAGTTCCTTCGGTTAAATTACAGCTGAAAATATTTCTGGAAGGACCTTACAATGCAAATAACGATAATATGTCCACTAATCTTAATTCGTCAATACCGTTAGAAGCTCCATACTCCGAAAATCCACGCTCGGTCGAAAACATTCCGGCTAATGTTGTTGATTGGATTCTCGTTGAATTAAGAAAAGATGCCAACTCTTCAGCATCGGTTTCCAAAAGTGTTTTTCTGAGGAACGACGGAATGACAGTTGCCGACGATGGAACGACTGCTGAAATCGAATTAGTAGCACCACCGGGAGATTATTTCGTTGTCTTAAAACACAGGAATCATCTCGGGGTGATGAGCAAGAATAAAATCTCATTGAATGCCACTTCGGCAACGTCTTATGATTTTACAGCTGACGCGAACAAGTTTTACGGTACGGGCGGAGCTGTTGAACTTGAACCCGGTGTGTGGGGAATGTGGAGCGGCGATGCAGACGGTTCCGGCGTGATAGATGCAGGTGACCGCAATTCGACATGGAATAACCGGAATATTACTGGGTATGAAAAAAGTGATGTGGATTTAAGCGGTGTCGTTGATGCGGCCGACCGTAACAAAACATGGAACAACAGAAATAAAAACTCGGCGATTCCTTAAAAATAATTGTTGTCGCCGTCACATTTTTGTATTATTGAAAGAAACCGTTTGGTAATTATGCAATTGTTCTGTTTATTGGTAATTTATTTATTTTCATTAGGGTAAAATTGAAGCGGTTTTCATTCAGTACATTTTTGTTACTTAATTTATTATTGTTTGTAAATATCCGGGCGCAACAGAAATCGATTGAGATAACCTCACCTGGTAAATACAAACCGGTTGACATTTCAGCCGGACAAATAATTACTTGGAGTTCCAATAATGTAAATTTTGTTGATATCGAATATTCTACAGACGGCAAAACATCATGGAGAAACCTGGTAAACAAATTACCGGCATTTCCTTCAAACTTTAAGTTTAGTTTACCGGGTTTTTCCGGAACCGTAATATTTTTACGGGTTTCGGACAGTGAAGACCGCTCCGTTTTTTCAATTGCCCAAATCCACACGAACAAAAGCAAAAAAGCGAGAGAAACCGGAAATTTCGAAAAAGTGCAGGGGACAAACTCAACTGTAAGGATCATGCTTCTCGGTAATTCAATCACCGAAGGTGTAGTGGGAAGTTCCGACGATACCGGTTACAGAAGATTTCTTGATTCCTTGCTTAACCATTACTCCTACTCGTTCGATTTTGTTGGGAGCCAAAATACGGGCATTCCCAATGACTTTGATAAAGATCATGAAGGTCATGGAGGTTGGCACGCCGATCATCCGAATTACAGTAGCTTGTCAATAGTCGATAGCGTTTATACCTGGCTGGTTAAAAATCCGGCTGATTATGTCCTTTTGCATATTGGTACAAACGATTTGGGTGAATTGGAAATTTTTAATCAAACCAGTATGCAGCAAGTAAATGATGTAAGTGCCATTCTCGATTCAATAGATAAATATGAAAACGATTATGCTGTGGAAATTCCCGTAATTTTGGCAAGAATAATTAACAGAACAGATAACGGTGCCACTTCCACCGTAAACGAAACGGATACTACAACTGCTTTTAATTTACAATTGCAGCAAATGGCTGAAAACAGAATTTCCGCCGGTGATAAAATTATAATGCTTAACCAGGAAGCCGCTCTTCTTTATCCGGGTGATTTGGATGACGGGATTCATCCGAATGATTCGGGATACAAAAAAATGGCTTACAAATGGTTCGTTTCACTTAATTCAGAATTCTCCGGTTGTCCCGGAAATATGATTTCCTATTGGGGGTTAAATGAGACCGGAATTTTTACAACGGTAAAGGATAAACTTGGCTTAAACAACGGCACTTGCAGCGGAAGTAAATGCCCTCAAAGTGCAGACGGAATGAATTTCGGGGCTTTATCGTTTGACGGTACGGATGATGAAGTGGTTATTCAATCCCATCCGAGTCTAAACTGGAGTAACTCCCTCAATTTTAGTGTGGAAGTTTGGATTAAAACCCAACAAAGCGGTCAGGGCAATAAAGTTTTTCTCGGCAAGCACGATGGAAATCCCGCTTGGTGGTTAGGTTTCGATGCTTCTACCGGTAAAGCAAAATTCAGTTTCAGATCTTCAACGGGTGATGATTATGCCGAAGTTTCGGGTACATCAATAATAAACGACGGAAAATGGCATTTAATTGCCGGTGTTAAAGATTTTGATAATTCAAATATTAAGATTTATGTGGATGGAACTCTGGAGAATACGCTTAACACAAAATTTAACGGAAACTTTTCCGGTTCCAATTCTTTAACATTCGGTTCATACTTAAATAATTATTACTTTAATGGCAAGATGGATGAGTTGAGAATTTACGATAGAACATTAAACGCACAAGAAGTTTCCGCTCATTACAATTCCGGTTTAATTGGGGAAAGTGTTTGTGCCGAAAATAAGTTTTATGCCGATGTAAAAGTATTTTTACAAGGGAACTATTCAGCCGGCTCAATGACCACTCAATTAAACGCGAATGGATACCTTCCAGTGGAACAACCGTACACCGGTTTGCATGATGGGGCGGAACGGGTTAGTGCTATTCCAAACAGTGAAATTGTAGATTGGATATTACTCGAATTAAGGAGTGGAACCACCGCTTCGTCAACAGCAAAAATGAGAGCCGCTTTTCTAAAATCCGATGGTAAAATTGTCGACCTTGATGGAATTTCCCCGGTCAGTTTCAGTGGGCTCAACGAAGGAAATTATTATCTTGTAGTGCATCATCGCAATCATCTTAGTATCATGAGTGCAAATCTGATTACATTTACGAATAATTCCACATACGTTTATGATTTTACATCCGGAATAGACAAATATTACGGAAACGGCGGAGCAGTGGAATTGGCAAACGGTGTGTGGGGTATGTGGAGCGGCGATGCAGACGGTTCCGGTACCGTGGATGCAAGTGATAGAAATTCAACATGGAATAACAGAAATATAACCGGTTATTTAAAGAGTGATGTGAGTCTGAACGGCGTAGTGGATGCAGCGGACAGAAATGCTACATGGAATAACAGAAACCGGACAACTGCTGTTCCGTAAATTGATACTTAATTGTAAAAATTTTTTAAATTAGAATGTAAATAAAATTTAACTTGGATAAATTGATATGAGTTTTCCCAAACCTTTCTACAAATGGCGTCCTCATCCTTGGCACGGATTGGAAGTTGGTAAAGAACCACCTGTATTCGTTAATGCTTACATTGAAATTACACCTTTCGACCTTGTAAAATACGAAGTTGATAAAGCAACCGGGTATTTGCGGGTTGACAGACCTCAGCGGACTTCTTCGCAACCGCCGTCTTTATATGGATTTATCCCGCGTACGTTCTGTGGTGACCGCGTCGGAGCTTTATCGCCTAAAGCTGAAAAAGGTGATGGCGATCCGCTGGACATTTGCGTAATTAGCGAAAGACCAATAACCAAATCCGAAGTTATACTGCATGCAAAAGTTATAGGCGGTTTCCAAATGGTGGATCATTACGAAGCGGACGATAAAATTATCGCCGTTCTTGAGAATGATAATATTTGGGGTAAAGCACAAGATTTAAAAGACGTGCCGGACGTACTGGTGGAAAGACTCCAGCATTACTTTTTAACGTATAAACTCATCCACGGCGAAGAAAATTTAACTTCGATTGAATTGGTTTACGATAAAGAACATGCAATCAAAGTAGTGGAAGCATCCATAAAAGATTATGAAGACAACTTCGGCGGCTAAGTAACCGTTTGATCGCGGTCTTCAAATTCACATTCACCGTCTGCAACGTGCCCCTTGTATTTTTTGTCCAGGGTCTCTTTGTAATGGTTTTCCAAAGAACGACATAGCTTCGGAATTCTTAGCCATCTTCCTTTGTTGTCTAGGCAATATTTTTTCTCCAATTCCAGTTCATCATCAAGATAAACGCCGTATATTTCCACCTCGTCCGGGGAAATTTTGTTTTTGTCGAGAAACAGAACCAAGCCGCAGATCGTATCGCTATAATAATGATTGCATATTTCTTTATCACCGGCTACCGGATAAACTTTTGCGTGATAAGTGTAAGGAATTGATTTGTCGTATTTGGACTTGGGCCCGATTATTTTTTCCGCTACTCCCATTTCTACCTCCTTTTTAATGTTCGAAAAACTTGGAGGACATTTTTAAAACAACAAAAACAAGAAATTTGTTCTAAAATCTATTTGAAAAACGCAATGTTCCTCAGGGAGTACACGGAAAACGGTAAACCGGAATTTCACTTATAATAAAATATAGTTCAGGCAAAAAATCAACTAAAAAATAATAATTTATTTCATTAACCGGAATTGACAATTTTATACTTTTCCTATTTCTTTTCGATAATTATGTGGTAAAAAAGTTAATTTTAACTCTTGCGGAGAGACATAATTATTAATTTATTCTAATATATTACTTGAAATTATTCTTGTAAGTCTTTAAGTTGCAAGGAAATTATTAAAAATTGGGGTAAAATTGAAACAGCGGATTGTTACCGGTTTAATATTTATATCATTGATTGTTTTTTCTTGCGGAACGGTACAGCAAACAACAAGGTACGAGGAGAATAAAGTATCGACTCCGGACACTTCAAAGAATGTTACCGGACCGTCTGCAATTGTTGGTGAAAAGCTCGAAGAAGCACGCCAAATGTACCTGACCGCACTTACCAATAAAGATTTGGGTAATACCGAAAAAACTATATTTGCATTCGATTCCGCTTTAACAATAATTAACGGCTTAAGTTATTTCCCCGATATTGAAAACAATGAAGAATACAATGAACTTGAAAATTCAATAGTTGAAGATTATCAATCTTATATAAAATCACTTAAAGAATTACCTCCCAACGTTCCCACTTTTGCATTGGAAGAATGGTTAAACAATAACATTCCGGAGATGCAACCGGAAGAGGAAAAAATTGCAGAGGAGGAAGCGGAAAACGCCGAAAATGTAATTGTAATTGGTGATTTCCCGCTTGAAGTGAACCGTTTTGTTGAGCAATACATAGAATATTTTACCGGTAAAGGCCGGCGGCACATGGAAATATGGTTGGAACGCACCGGTAAATATTTCCCGATGATGGCAAAAATCTTTGCCGAAGAGAAAGTCCCTCAACAATTGATTTTTCTCAGTCTGATGGAAAGCGGTTTGAAACCGCATGCACGGTCTTGGGCCAGAGCGGTAGGTTTGTGGCAATTTGTAAAGGGAACTGCAAGATTATATGATTTAAACATTAATTTTTATGTTGATGAAAGAAGAGACCCCGAAAAATCAACACGCGCCGCTGCCAGGCACTTGCGCGATTTGTATATGTCGTTGGGCGACTGGTATCTTGCAATTGCAGCTTACAATACCGGTGAAGGCAGGGTAAAACGCGCAATGAACAGAGCCGGTTCACAAAATTTTTGGAAGATAAGAAGATATTTGCCCCGTGAAACCAGAAATTATGTTCCTCAATATATTGCAGTGACGCTTATTGCCAGCCAACCCGGAAAATTCGGTTTTAAAAATATAACTTATCATAAGCCGATTGAATACAAAACCTATACTATAAAAGAAGCCATTGATCTTAATGTTTTGGCTAAGTGTGCAGGTATTTCCTTAAAGGAATTGAGACGATTGAACCCCGATTTGATTCAATATTGCACACCTCCGAATTTACCTGGAGGGTATGAATTGAAAATTCCCGTGAATTCTTATGATGCCTTTGTGGAAAATCTGCAAAATATTCCGGATGAAGCCAAACTTCCTTACGTTCTGCACAAAGTTAAAAGAGGGGAAACACTTTCCGGAATCGCACATAAATATAAAGTCAGTTTGCGGCATTTGGCAAGAATAAATAAGATTTCCGTCCGTTCGAGAATCTATCCCGGAGTAAATCTCAAAATACCGATTTCCAACTTTTCACCCAATTCGCTGGTGCTCAGCGCCGAAGTCCGGAACGATAACAACGAAGATGACAATTTCGATCCCAATCATGCGCCGTATAAGTTGGTTATTGATGATTCCAAAGGCAACAACGACTACATGAAAATTTACCAAGAGCAAATAACGGAAAATGCAAAATTCGTTGTTCCGGAAGATAAGGACTTGGTTGAATATACAGTAAAACGCGGTGACAATCTGGTGGATATTGCTACATTGTTCGATGTAAGGGTTTTCGATATACGCAATTGGAATAATTTGCCGTACACTACTTCCATACATGCCGGTGAAAAATTGAAAATTTATGTTCCGGAAGGGAAAAAAGAAGAATATGCTGCAATCGACCGGATGAACAGAAACCAAAAGATGCGAAAACTTTATGAAAATTTGGGTGATACATGGATTGAGCACAGAATCAGACGCGGTGAAACCCTTTCAACGATTGCGAGAAAATACGGTGTGAGCGTCAGGCAATTAAAACGGTGGAACGGATTAAGAACAAGCAGAATTTATAAAGGTAAAAAACTGCGTGTATATCTCGGAAAACCGGGAATGGATTATGTGTATTCAAATGTGCCGGATAAACCCAAACGAAAGAAAAAAGTAATCAGATACAGAATTAAAAAAGGTGATTCACTTTCGGAAATTGCTGAACGTTACAGGGTTACCACCGCTCAATTAAGAAAATGGAACAGACTTCGCTCGAACAGGATTTATGCCGGCAAACTTTTGAAAATTTACACTAACGGTTCATATTCAAAAAGTGCTTCGTCTTCTGCAAAATCTTATGTAGTAAAAAGAGGAGACACACTGGGCAAAATAGCCGAAAGATTCAAAGTTAAAATAAGAGATTTGAAAAAATGGAATAATTTAAGTTCAAATAAAATTATTGCCGGCACGGTCCTGAAAGTTTCACCAGGCTCAAAAAAGAAACCATCCGTTGCAACCACACGTAAAAATTCCGGCGGATTGAGCAAAAAAGTGATTTCATATAAAGTAAAAAGACACGACACACTGGGGAAAATTGCCAGAAAGTTTAATGTTAAAATATCAGACTTGCGTAATTGGAATAAAATCCGTGGTAACAAAATTATTGCCGGACAAAAATTGAAAATTTACAAACCTGGTAAGAAACAAATTACGGCAGTGGAAAATAAAAGCAGGCGGAAAATTCATCTCGTCAAAAAAGGGGAAGCACTCTGGACTATTGCAAATTTATATGGTGTGCAAGTCTCGGATATTAAAAGTTGGAATAATTTGGTAAGTAATAAAATAAAAGCCGGGCAAAAACTGGTAATATTGAATTAGTTCTTTGCTTTTGTTAATTTTACATTAAAATCATTACCGTTAGGGGTGTTCCGGCTGAATACGGAACTGAGAGAATACCCTTGAAACCTGATCTGGGTAATGCCAGCGTAGGGAAACGGAACAGTAAGCAGATTAAGTGTTTCAACCGTTTCCTTACGAAACGGTTTTTTTAATTTATATGGAAAGGGACGTACCATGAAACGCTTAATCTTTTTTTTGTTAATTCTTGCATTTCAAATAAACGCTCAGTCGATTAAAATTTCCGGAAAGGTGATTGACGACCAAACCGGAGAACCACTTTTCTTAGCAAATGTTTTCCTTGAAAATACACTTATCGGAACCACGACTGATGAAGAAGGGAAGTTTTATTTTGAAATCAATCCCAAAAAGTTCGGAAATAAAATCCTTGTAATCAGTTATTTGGGGTTCAATTCATTGCGTGTGCCGGTATCCGAATTTAAACAAGGTGAAACCAAAACTTTCCGGCTCAAGCGCAATCTATTAAAAAGTCAAACCGTGCTTGTGGAAGGAGCAATAGGGAAAACCGGAACCTCACCGGTTGCATTTTCAAAAATTAACAGGAAAGAGATTGACGAAACCTATGTAAATCAAGATTTACCGGAATTCTTATCGTATTTGCCATCCACTACATTTTACTCCGAAGCCGGAAACGGAATCGGTTACAATTATTTGAGCATAAGAGGATTTGACCAGCGAAGAATTTCGGTCTCGGTAAACGGAATTCCGCAGAACGACCCCGAAGACCATAATGTTTACTGGTTGGACATGCCCGATCTGCTTGAAAGCACCGAATTTATTCAAGTGCAACGAGGTGCCGGCGGCGGGGTAATCGGATATCCCTCAATCGGCGGTTCCATTAACATAATTACTTCCGTTTTTTCTTACAGACCGATGTTCGATGTTTCACTTAGTTTGGGAAGTTATAATACAAGAAAATACAGTGCAATATTCTCATCCGGATTAGTTAATAACAAATATTCCGTTTACGTCAAACTATCCAAAATCCTTAGCAGCGGATACAGAAATTTAAGCTGGGTGAATTTCAACAGTTATCACGTTTCAGCCGTCCGTTACGACGAGAATTTAACAACCCAACTTAACTTTTACGGCGGACCGATTGCCGACGGTTTAACATACACAGGTTTGCCCAAATTCACAATTAAAGATAAAATACTGCGAAGGGAAAACCTTTCTTATTGGGAAGCGGACGATAAACAATATTTTTACAAGGTTTACAGACGACCGGTGGAAATAGAAAACTTTTCACAACCCCATTTTGAATTATTAAATGATTTAAAATTAAATAAAAATATTACTTTTAATTCAGCTCTGTTTTTAGTTATCGGAAAAGGATTTTTCGATTACGACGGTTCGTGGTCGGTTTATTACGACGATTTTTTCCGGTTGAAAGCTAACGGATACGATTCAACTGCAAACCCGACCAATGCACTAATTAGGGCTATGGTTGAAAATACACAATGGGGTTGGATTCCGAGATTAAGTATAAAACACATTAACGGTAATTTAATTGTTGGTGGTGAATTCAGAAAACATGAATCGGTTCATTGGGGTAGTATAAACTATGCGGAAAATATTCCAGCCGGTGTTCCTGCTGATTACAAATTTTATTTTTATCAAGGTGGAAAAGATATTGTCAATTTCTTTGTAAATGAAAACTATAATTTCTCTGAAAAATTGAGTTTACTTGGTGAAGTACAATTAGCTTATCACAAATACAAATTATTCAACGAAAAATATGTTGGGAACAATTTTACCATAAGCGGCTTGTACGTAAATCCACGCTTAGGTTTAAATTATAAGTTCAATCCGCAATTCAGTTCATACCTGTCTTTTGCACGTGTTATGCGCGAACCGCGGTTGAAAAATTATTATGATGCGGGTGAATCCAATTTGGGTGAAGTTCCGCAATTTAAGTTGAATCCGGACGGCACATACAATTATGATGAACCGCTTGTTCAACCGGAAACAATGAACGATTTGGAAACGGGAGTAAATTTTGCAGGCGATAATTTGAATTTCGGACTTAACGCTTTCTTTATGCTGTTTGATAATGAAATAGTTAAGAAAGGGCAAGTGGACAGATTCGGTCAGCCGGTTACCGGCAACATGGAAAAAACAATTCATAGCGGATTGGAATTTACTGCAAACTATAAATATTCTCCAAATTTTGAATTGATATTAAACGGTTCTTACAGTAAAAATTATATTCAAACCGGCAATACGTATATAAAATATAAAAATCAAAACGGGGATAAAGTGGTTACTGCACTCGATTTATCGGGTAATAGAATCAGCGGTTTCCCCGATTTTATATTCAACACAATATTGAAATTTAAAGTTAAAAATTTACAAACAAAATTATTTGCTAAATACGTAGGTTCGTTCTATTCCGATAATTATGATGAAAACTTAAAAGAATACTTGGTAAAATATCCGTCATTTGTTCCTTATTCCGATAACAAAGTGGAATCCTACTTTGTGGTTAACTTGCACGCTTCATACGAAATCGAGTTGAATTCGTTTCTTAAAAAGATGAAGTTGTTCTTACAAGTAAACAATATTTTTGATAATTTGTATGCGGCTTATGCAATCGGCGGAGAATTTTTCCCGGCAGCAGAAAGGAATTTCTTAGCCGGAGTTAGATTGGGCTTTTAATACCATCGAATAAAAGAGAGTAACAAAATGAAGAAATGCATTATTGTAGCAAACGGTTCTCCGCCGAGAAGGTCGGATATCGCTTATCTGAAAATTAGATGTTATAAGACCTTATTAGCTGCGGACGGTGGCGCCAATTCACTTTACGATATGAATATTGTACCCGATTTTATTGTAGGCGACATGGATTCCATAAGTGACGAAGCGCTTTCAAAATTCAAGAAATCCTCCGAAATAATTCACATTAAAAGGCAAACCGATACGGATGTGGAAAAATGCCTGAAATTTGCAATCAAAAAAAAATTTACTCATGCGGTATTGCTTGGAGCAACCGGTAACCGGTTAGACCATTCGTTCTGTAATTTGGGGATTGTATTAAAGTATTACGATAAAATTCATGTTGCCATAATTCACGAAAGATCATATCTGGCTGCATATTCGGGCAAAGTGGAGCTTAAAACAAGTCCCGGCGAAATAATTTCCATTTATGGTTTTGATGAAAAAACCAAAGTTACATCCAAAGGTTTGAAATACCAACTGCCTAATGTATCATTACCTTTCGGGATGAAGGAAAGTACAAGTAATGTTGCTACAGGCGATACAGTGGAATTAAAAATTACCGGTGGAAAGATGTTTGTCATCCGTTCCATCGAAGCCGTTAAAGCAAATGATTACATTTGATGTTTGGGATATTATTGTTCTGGTTTTCTTTTTTGCCGCAGTTCTTTTAACAGGTTTTCTGGCAAAAGGGGAAGATAAAGAGTCGGCAGCGGATTATTTACTTTCCGGCAGAAAGGTTGGGCTGTTTTTATTCGTACTGACCAATGTATCCACGTGGTATGGTGGAATTTTGGGGGTTGGTGAATTTACTTACCGTTACGGAATTGTCAGCTGGTTCACACAAGGTTTTCCTTATTACGTTTTTGCAATTTTGTTTGCAATATTTTTTGCAAAGAAAATTCGTGAATCGGAACTTTACACTATCCCGGACAAGTTGGAAAAAGTATATGGAAGAAAAACCGGTTTAATTTCCGCCGTAATCATTTTCCTTCTGGTAACGCCCGCACCTTACGTACTAATGATTGCCAATTTATTTGTTCTGATTTTTGACATTCCGCTTTTACACGCAATTGTGATTGGTGTTTTGCTGTCGTCGGTCTATTTGTTTAAAGGCGGATACAAATCGGATATTTACACCGATGCACTTGAATTTTTTGTTATGTTCGCCGGATTCATAATTATTTTCATCGTTGCTCAAAACGACTTGGGAAGTTGGGAATTTATCAAACGGAATGTTCCGCCCGCCCATCTTACTTTAACTGGTAATACATCGATAACATTTGTAATTGTTTGGTTTTTGATTGCATTGTGGACTTTTACCGATCCGGGTTTTCATCAAAGATGTTATGCGGCAAAAAACGGAAAAGTTGCAATGTACGGATTAATAATTTCTGTTTTTTTCTGGGCTGCATTCGATTTTCTTACAACTGCAACGGGATTATACAGTAGGGCTGCGCTGCCTGATCTGGAAAATCCGATATATGCATTTCCGCTTTTGGCGGAAAAATTATTATCGCCTGGAATTAAAGGAATCTTCTATGCCGCATTGTTTGCAACCATTTTATCCACCTTGAACAGTTTTTTGTTCCTTAGTGCTACCACTTTCGGAAGGGATTTTGTTTTTAAACTTAAACGGAATTCCGGTGAAGCCGCATTGGTTAAATATACAAAATACGGTTTGATTTTAACGGTTCTTATTTCCATTCCGCTAGCTTATTACGTGCAATCAATAATTCAATTATGGTACATTATCGGGAGCATACTTATCCCGGGAATAATTTTATTGATTTTGGGAGCATACTATCCGGAATTTAAAATCAGCGAAAAATATGCGGTTTTAGAGCTTATTTCCGGTGTTTTTATCAGTTTTGCTTGGTTTTTCATAAGGGAGCAAATACCTGAAGAAAGCGGATTGAAATTTATAGAACCGATGATTGCAGGCTTGGCGGGAGCATTAATTATTCATTTGGCGGGTTTGCGTAACAAAATTAAAAAAAGGATTTAAAAAATAAAACCCAACTTTAAGTTGGGTTTCTTGTACCGAAGGCCGGACTCGAACCGGCACGTCTTTGCAGACACATGATTTTGAGTCATGCGCGTCTACCAGTTCCGCCACTTCGGCACTCAAAATTTCAGTGTGTAAAATTATATTTAATTTTTGTTACATTCAAGCACTAAAATTGTTTCATCTATTTTTTTTGTTGTTGATAAATTTTTGATTTACAGCAGAACAAATATTTCAATGTTTTAATTCAACCGTCTCCGCTTTTGTTCGGTTTGTTTTACTAAGAGAATTTTTCTAACTATAAGTTTATTATCTCAAAACCAACGGTTCAAGTATAATTTATTTTAATAACAACATTTTGCGGGTTTGTGAGTATTTCCCGGCAGTTATCCGGTAAAAATAAATTCCGCTTTGTAATGTGCCCTGAACGGAGTTTGCATCAAACACCACTTGATACGTTCCCGGAGTTTGTTTTTCATTTACCAGGGTTGCTACATTCCTGCCAAGTACATCGTATATTTTCAAAGTAACCAGGAATGATGAGTTCGCAACATCATGAGAAGGAGAATTATAAAGCTCCGGAATAGTGTATTTTATTGTTGTGCTAGGGTTAAACGGATTCGGATAGTTTTGCAACAATGTAAAATTAAACTCTGTTTTTTCATTGTCCTTTATGCCGGTAACTTTTTCGGTAATAAATCTTTTGGATTCCGACGAAGGACCTTGGTACCCGTCCGTCATGCTGAATACTCTCCAATAATGACTTTTTCCTCCTTCAAGTTCAGCTGAAGTATGTTTGGTTGTTGTTATTGTGTCAACATCGTAAACGATATATCTTTCTTGAAACAAAGGGGAACGGGAAATTTGCAGTCTGTATTTTGTTGCACCGTTAACAGCCGTCCATTCAAATTCGGGGGTAACCGGAACGGTATCGTTTTTAGCGGGTGAAATTAAAACGGGAGCTTCAATCGAAGAAACAAAATGCCCGGTTCCGGAATATTGACTTTCGTTACCACCGTTATTTGCATTTACCCTCCAGTAAAAATCCACATTGCCCAGTTCCAATTCCCTCAGATGATAAAAATTGAAACCAACTTCTTTTTCAAGGTACAATGAATCGAAACTTGCGGTTTTGGATATTTGCAAAGTGTACATTACTGCTCCATCTACCTGTTGCCATTTTAATGTATCCAAAGCCAATATTCCAACTTCGCCGTTTGCCGGATAAGTTAATACAGGCACGTAAGGGGTATCATTTGTGAAGCCGGTTTTAGTAATAAACATTTCAATTTTTTCTATGGGATTATCGTTAGCATCGCGTGGAACGAGGGAAATAAAATCAACTACATCCATTCCTTCCAAAACTTGACCGTATGCAGTGTAATTCCAATCAAGGAAATCATTGTTATCAAGGTTTATATAAAATTGTGAATTGGCACTGTTTATGTCTTCATCCCTTGCCGCACCTATTATTCCGCGTTGGTGCGAAACTCCGGAAAATTCGGCGGGAATTGTAGCTTGTGAAGAATCACCCAAACCCCAAGTGTCGCGCGGACCATGTTTGGAATTCGGATCACCACCTTGGATAACAAAACCCGGCACTACCCGGTGAAATGCGGTTGAATCATAAAAGTTAATTGTTACCAAACTGTCAAAATATGCCGAATGCAACGGAGCTATTGCCGGAAAAAGTTCAATTTTAATTATTCCCAACAAAGTATCGGCTCTCATTGTTCTGATTTCGTATTGCGGTTTACCGGACTGCGCAAAAATTGGAGCGGTCATATAAAAAGCGGAAAATGAAATCATCATAATTGTTATAATTCTTTTCATTTAACTTATCCTTATTAAAGTTAAAATAATAATTTTGTGGGGGAAGTAAAGTAAATATTTCTTCAATTAATTTACGGATTTACACAAAACTTTCAAATTGAAAACTAATATGATAAAAACCCAAGTGAAAACGGAAAGTTATAATAATCACTAGTTTGATATTTCAATACCGGTTGCGAACTGTAAGGGAACGAAGTTATTGTGTAGACTACATTGTTTATCTACCGTAATAAAAACAATTATTTTTTCTTTGCGATTTTTGCCCAAGTATCTCTTAACGAAACCGTTCTGTTAAATACCGGTTTTTCTTTTGTAGAATATTTGGAATCCAAATAAAAGTAACCGGTACGTTCGAACTGGTAATGTTTGTCTAATGTAGCATCTGCCAAGCCCGGTTCAACTTTGCAATTTTGTAAAATTTCCAATGAATTTGGGTTTATAAATTCTTTAAAGTCTTTTTCTTTATCCCCGGCCGGATTTTCCACACTGAATAATCTATCGTATAACCTTACTTCCGCATCGATTGCGTGTTTTGCGGAAACCCAATGAATTGTGCCTTTCACTTTTTTATTACTTTTCCCGCTTCCGCTTTTTGTATCCGGATCGTAGGTACACTTTAATTCAATTACGTTTCCGTTTTCGTCTTTTATTACTTCTTCGCATTTAATTATGTAAGCGTAACGTAACCGTACTTCGCGACCTGGGGCGAGTCTGTAAAACTTTTTATGAGGTTCCTCTTGAAAATCACCTTCTTCAATATAAATTTCATTTGAGAAGGGAATTTTTCTTTTTCCGTAAGATTCGTCTTCCGGATTGTTGACTGCATCGAGCCATTCGGTTTCACCGGAAGGGAAGTTAGTTATTGTAATTTTTAACGGTCGCAATACAGCTAAAACGCGCCAAGCCCGTTTGTTCAAGTCCTCCCGCACACTATGCTCAAGAAGTGCAATATCAATGATTCCGTCTCGTTTGGCAACTCCAACGCGGTCGGCAAAATTCCTAATTGATTCGGGAGTGTATCCTCTTCTTCTCATTCCGGAAAGTGTGGGCATGCGCGGATCGTCCCAACCGTCAACGTAATTATTTTCGACCAGCTCAAGCAATTTGCGCTTGCTCATTACAGTATAATTTAAATTTAAACGGGCGAATTCTATTTGACGAGGATGATGAATCCCGAGCTCATCCAAAAACCAATTATAAAGCGGTCTGTGGTTTTCAAATTCCAAAGTACAGATTGAATGCGTAATTCCTTCGATCGAATCGGATTGACCGTGTGCCCAATCGTACATTGGATAGATGCACCATTTATTTCCGGTACGGTGATGATGCGCATGTTTGATTCTGTACATTACGGGGTCACGTAAATTCATATTGGGTGAAGCCATATCGATTTTTGCACGTAATACGTGTTCACCGTCCTTGAATTCACCGGCACGCATCCGCTCAAACAAATCGAGATTTTCCTCAACGGTTCTGTTACGGTACGGACTTTCTTTTCCGGGGGTGGTTGGTGTTCCGCGATATTCGCTGATTTCTTCGGCGCTTAGACTGTCAACATAAGCTTTTCCTTTTTTAATTAATTGAACCGCATATTCATATAATTGTTCAAAGTAATCGGAAGCGTAATAAAGACGGTCACCCCAATCAAACCCTAACCACTTTATGTCTTCGATAATCGATTTAACGTAAATATCTTCTTCTTTTTCCGGATTGGTATCGTCAAAACGCAAGTTGCACAAACCACCGTAATCTTCGGCAAGTCCGAAATTCAAACAAATCGATTTTGCATGTCCGATATGCAAAAAACCGTTCGGTTCCGGCGGGAACCGGGTGTGAACTTTTTTATACCGCCCGGATTTTAAATCTTCGTCAATAATTTCGGTAATAAAGTTAGAGTATTTTCTTTCGTTAGTTTCCATAGTTTAGTTATCTTTTTTATCAAATTGAATATTTTGAATTGCAATTTTTATTCTTTCAATTGATTCCTCTTTACCGAGAATGAAAATTAAATCGAAAATGCCCGGACCTTGTCCCACTCCGGATAAAGCTAGGCGTACCGGATGAATCAGTTTGCCTACGCCAATTTCAAGGGATTCCGCCAATCCGCGCATGGCTTTTTCGAAATCTTCTTTGTTTGGATTATCCAGTTTTTCAAATTCGTCAATCAACTTTTCCAACAACTGCGGAGTATCATCTTTCCACCGCTTTTTAATTATTTTCTCATCATAACTCGTAGGTCTTTCGAAAAAGTAAAAACTTTTTTCAACAATGTCTTTAACAAAAGTAATCCGCTCATGCATTGCTTCAAGTACTAGCTTCAAATATTCATCGCTAAAGGATTTATCCGCAAATTTGGAATTTTGCAGTTCCTCTTTTAACAGCGGTAAAAGTTCATCAACGTTTTTGTGCCTAATGTGTTCGGCATTCAGCCAATTTAATTTCTCGATGTTGAATACCGCACCGGCTTTATTCACACGCTCAAGTGAAAATTTTCGAATCAATTCCTCCATTTCGAAAAACTCTTGATCGTCACCGGCATTCCATCCTAGAAGTGCCACGAAGTTGATTAGAGCTTCCTTCAAGTAGCCTTTCTTTCTGTAATCTTCAACGGCAACATCACCCTGGCGTTTACTTAATTTGGATTTATCGGGATTAAGCAGTAGCGGCAAATGTGCAAAAACGGGTTTTTCCCAACCAAGAAAATCATAAAGAAGAACATGTTTCGGGGTTGAAGAAAGCCATTCTTCTCCACGAATTACATGAGTGATTTTCATCAGATGATCATCAACTACATTAGCCAGATGGTAAGTAGGGAAGCCGTCGCTTTTAATTAATATTTGATCGTCAATGTTATCCGTGTTAAATTCCACGTTTCCGCGTACTACATCTTCGATTTTTACAATTTGTCCGGGTTCAACATTCAATCTAACCACGTAACTCTCCCCGGCGGATAGTTTCTCTTCCACTTCTTCTTTCGAAAGATTCAAACAGTGCTTATCGTATTTAACTTGCGGAAGTTTCAACCGTTGCTGTTCTTCGCGGAGTTTTTGTAATCTTTCCGGACTGCAAAAACAACGGTAAGCTTTCCCTTTCTCAATTAATTCATCGGCATATTTATGATAAATATTCAAACGTTCGGATTGAAAGTAAGGACCGTAGTTACCGCCCACGTGAGGTCCTTCGTCGAATTTTATACCAGACCAATTCAACGTATCGATCAAATTTTCGACAGCACCTTCAACATAGCGGTTACGGTCGGTGTCTTCAATTCTCAATATTATCTCGCCGTCTTTGTTTTTGGCGAACAAATAATTATACAATGCAGTTCTCAGTCCGCCGACGTGCAAGTAGCCGGTGGGACTCGGGGCAAAACGGACTCTTGGAGTAGTATTAATCATAACGCTCAAATTTAGTTAAAAATGAATCACAAATATAAGAAATCGTTTGAACTAAAAGAATTTGGGAAATGACGGTTTGTAAATTTATTGGACGGTACTTTTTGTATAATATTGGATTTTTTCTATGAATTCTTTGCTGTCAAGCGGTTTGGGCAGATAATCGGTTGCGCCGGCTTCCAAACATTTTTCACGGTCGCCTTTCATAGCAAAAGCGGTAATTGAAATTATCGGGGTTTCACGGTATCCGGGAATTTCCCTTATCCGTTCGATTGCTTCAAATCCGTTCATAACGGGCATTTGCATGTCCATAAGAATCAAATCAACTTTTTCTTTTTGAACATAATCGAGGGCTTCCTGACCGTTTTCAACAACAACAACATTTTTGAAATTGTTACGTTTGAGCAAACGTGTAACAATAATTTGCGAATGTTTATAATCTTCAGCTAAAAGAATTTTTACGCCGGTTTGCTCATCTTCGCTTTTCGCAGGTTGGGCGGCGCGTTCGATCATATTTTTGATTGCGGTTTCAAGCTCTTTTATTCCGGTGGTTTTTTTACTCAAAAGATGATTGAAAAGTCCCTCAATGTTTTTGAGTTCTTCTTCAAAATCTTCTTTGCCGGTATAAATGATTACCGGCAATCCGGAAAATTTAGGTTCAGATTTTATTAATTTAATTAATTCGTATCCATTTAATTTAGGCATATCCAAATCGATTATTGCCAGATCCAAGTTCATACCGGAAATCAAATCCATAACTTTATCGGAACGGAATTCCGCAACTGCATTAAATCCGGCTGTTTCTATTGCTTGCTTGACCAAATTCAAAGTAGGGATATCATCATCCACGCAAAGCACGTTGGAATCCTTACTTAATTTGTAGCTTGTAAGAATTTCAACGAGATTGTTGTAATTAATCGGTTTAGTGAGATATTCAATTGCACCGAGCACAACGGCTTCTTCATTTTCAGGTTCAACCGAACAAACTATTACAGGCAGTGTTTTGGCTTTATCGTGGTTTTTTATTTTCCTTAATAATGCAACACTGTTTTCATCTTTTTGTTCTACATCAAGAATTATGGCAAGAAAATTTTCTTCGTCCAACTTTTTGAAAATATCCTGAGGTGAATGAACTGTAACCGGTTTATAGTTCCATTTCTCGAGATATTTATTCAATAATGTTGAAGTTGCATAATCGTTGCCTATTACCAGAACTTTTTTCCCATCATTAATATTTTCTTCTTTTGAAACTTCACTTTTGACGGTGTGTTTCAAGTTTTTCACCGAAAGCAAAACTGAATATCCGGAATAGTCATCCTTTTTAATTTTAATTTCCGATGAAATATCTTCAAGATACCGGTTAGCCAGTAAGAACATCGGAATGTTGAATTTTACATGACCGTTCTTTTCATCTAAAAATGAATAGGGTTTCAATAAGTTCCGTATTTCTTCGGGATTACTTATTTCTTGAAGTCTGAAAATCAAATCGGTATATGAGTTACTTCCGTTGACGATAATTTTTGAAACCGTGATGTTGCTTTCAAATAAAAAATTTAATATTGATTTAATTAAATGCTTTAGTTTGTTTGCATCGGAGTAAACCGTTAAATTGTCGTTGTCAATACCAAGCGGAATTTCAAAACCCGAATTTCCAATTACTTCCGAAAGCAAAATTTTCAATTTTATTTGAGTAACATCGTTTTTAGTTGAACCTGAAGATTCAATCCTGTTCAAAGTTTTCAAATGGTTTATTTCGTTCAGCAGTTTTCTGGTTACAGCTTTAATTTCACTCAAATAATTTTGCTGGTTACTCTGCAGTTCGGTGTTTAATACAATTGAGGAATTTCCCAGAATGGTGTTGAGTTTCGCGATTAAATTATCCAAAGACTTATCGACCACCTTGGAGAAATGTTTTCCTTCGAGAAAAGAAATGTTATCCCTTGCCGAGAACCAAATTTCGAGATAATTGGAAATTATTTCAGCGATGCTTTTCAGGGCGTCCGTATCTATTTCCGTAAAATGAACCTTGCGTGTGAATTTTATAAGAATGTTTTTGTTATTGTTCGTTTTAAAAAGTATGCAGCATTCATAAGAAGGGGAGGAAGAGAGATTTACATCGCAATTAAAATCGGAATTGATATTGAGAAAAGTAACGGAAGAAGTGTTTTCACAAATTTTGCAATCGTAATAATCACCTTCGGAAAATTCACTACCGGCATAAGAGGATTTACCGAGTAAGTATAATTTATTTGAATCTTGAATATCAAAAATCAAAACTTCTTTAAAGTCAAATTCGATTACAAGAAAATCGGAAAGTTCAGCCGGGAAATTATCTTTACCTTCCTTGGCTCGATTGAAAAGGAAAGAATGTTTATTCAAAATATCCAACTTTAATCCGTGCAGCATAAAAATCCTTTGTTTTATATTTATTTATCTTCGTTAAATTAGTAGAAAAATTAAGAAGAATTCAACAATTACCGCGAATATACTTTTTTACATGTAATTATTACATTTAACGTATTTATTTCTCAAGAGAATTATTAAAAATATTTAGTGTCTTGAATCGAGATTAAAACATACTAAAATGAGAAAAACACCACTTTGTAACACTGCAAAACGAATATATTACAGATTCAAAAACCGCAAAACCATCTTTTTATTTTAACAAAGATTAATAAAAAAATTATTATTTCCTAAAACTTCTTCGATTTTTAACGATAATTAGCCAACGCAAAAATGCACTCTGAAATAGTACCCATGATGAAAAGTTTCATTATTGAACAATTTGGCACAATTTATGTGATTTAAATCACACTTTTACGAACAAACATTCGGGTACAGGAATGAGAGAAAATCATATAACGGCTTTTGCGGAAAACAGCGCCGATAAAAACCAAACCGGAATAGAAGAACAAGTCAGGCAATTAAAAGCGGACGAATTAAAGAAAATCACGCCGCTAATCTTTATAAAACCTGCAGTTATTTCTTTTGTCGCATTAATTGTAACATTTTTCCTCGATATTTCCAGTGTACCGTTTTTGGGGGAAATTTCTAAAAATTTGGCGAAAAGCGTTTATCCCCAGTGGAATCCGGCAAACCAAACAATAGTTCCATTGCAATTCTGGTGGTTGCCGGTGGCTGCTTTTGCTTTGTTTATGCTGATTGCATTCAAGACTTACAATGATTTGAGAAAATTGGTTCTTGACGATACTCCGCACGAAAATACGGAAAGGGTGATTTCATCGGCAATGAGTCTTGTTGACGGAATAGCGACCGCTTTACCTTTGATAGGCGCTGCTATTTTATTGGTGAGTATAAAACTTGGACCTGAAATTTTTCTGGGAATTTCCGTTCCCTTCGAAATAAAAGCGTTAATAGTATTGGCGATTGCAAAATTGTTCGAACCCGTTTTGGATACAATGGGTGAACAATTCCAAAAAATTTTGAACAGGGCAGCCAATCTTCGCGATTCTTATTATCCCAAACAACAATTGGAAGAAATTAAAAAGTTAGTCGGTTTGCTTGAAAACCGTGAAAAATATTCGTTGGGCAATGTACCGAAACTTTCTAATGACGAATTAAAAGCTTACAAAGAAAATCTCCTAGAAGTTCAAAAAATCAGCTTCGAAACTTATCAAAACTTCAAAGCGGTAAATCAAGTATTGGAGAGAATGAGACTTCTTCTCAAAAACAATCAAGAGCACATGAAAGACCTTGACGAATTGAGTAAATCGATCGATTCGATGGCAATGCATTTGAATCACGAACATGTAAGCAAGTCGCTCGATAATCTTAACTCAATCGTTAATAAAAAAGGGTAAGCGCTATGGTGAGAAGAAGCCGGGATTCGAAATTCGTAATTTATCAAGTGCTTTACATCTTTGTGATTACCGTTCTGGCACTTAAAGGTGCCGAACTAAATCTCGGGGAAGTGGTACGGAAAGACAAAGTGGTTGATAAAAGCATACGCGATTCATTAATTGCGATCGTGGATTCGCTCTCCGCGCAAGGTTTGAAATTTAATATAGAAGTCGATACAAACGTTGTTACGGAAAACCTTGAACTGAAAAAGAAGCTGAACAAGTTGAATAAAAAGATAGCGAGCTTAAATCATAAAATAGAAGAAATTCCGCAAAGGGAAAATTTAGAACCAGAAAAACCGGTTGAAGAAAAAAAACTCCGGTTCCCGTTCGTAAAAAGTCTTGCCTTCTTGAAGTATGCTACAAACACTGCCGAAAACAAAGGAGATTTTCCGGTAGAAATTTATTCGCCCGATAATCCGGAAAAACCTTTGGTTGTTGTTCCGCCGAAATCATCGAAAAATTTTGAGGTGGAAGGGGAAAATGAATTGATTGTGAAATTCGGTAATCAGCAAGTAAAAGTGCCGGTGAAGGAAAATTTGCCGCCCGAAATTAAGATAGAAAAAGTAACAACGAAGATGGACAAGCAAGATATTTACGTAAAAGATTTGCAGCGTACAACCTGTTTTACCGTTACGATTTCGGATGAACGGCCGGAGCAAATTAAAGTTAAATATTCAGGTCCAATCGAAGTTTCGAAACCATACAAGGATAAAAAAGGCAATCTGGTTTATAATGTATCGCTCAAGTTGGCAAATACGGAGAGCAGATTTGAAGATTGGCTGGACAAGAATGAAAACTTGGAAGAGCCGGACGGAAGATATAAAGTTAATTTCTTTTTCGTTGCTTACGATACAAAATCGAAGCAAAAGGTTCAGGTAGGGGATTCGTTTTATTTCACGGATTTTGCAAAATAATAGGGAAGTAATATGAAGCACAAACTCTCACTGTTGTTCTTTTTTGTTTTACTGTTCTACGCCGGAATGAACCTTTTGGCGCAAGACGAAGAAAAGATTGTATATTACCAAATGGAACCGTTGGACGACAGTCTTTTCATTAAAATTCAAGAAGAAATGTTTATCGATCCACCGGATCCGAAAGCAGAAATTATTGTGGATTTGCGTGATCCGAACAATCAAACTTTAATGATTAAAGGAACGCTTTATCCGCTATTGGCGTTGTCGCCCGAGACGAGGGCTAAAGTAATTATGTATCCTTTTAAAATCGATTTGATGAACGATGTAACTTTTACATCGGTGTTTACCAATGTGTTTGAAAAAATGAAATTTAAAAAGATAGTGCAACCACCGACGAAAACACAAATCAGTTCGAACACATCGTACATCAATCCGTATTTACAACTGTTCGGCGGTGAACGGTTTGGTATTCCGATTAAGAAAGATATCGGAATATCGTTTGGTCTCGGTACGCCTTATTCCGGTCCTCTTGAAACCGGATTTATTGAGGCGAATTTCCACATTCTCGGATTCCGTGTGGGAATGTTTGCCAATATTCAAGCATTCACATTGTTGAAAGACAATAACAACTTTAACAATCTTTACACAACACAAGGGATGCAGTTTGCTTATGTTCTGCCGTTTGGCAACTTTTTTGAAATAAGTTACCAGAAAATATCGAGAGAATTTACCGATGAAGAAGTAAAAATACTTCGGGATAAGTACGGATTGCCGGATTTGAATTACTATCCGAAATTAACGCAAGGCTCTTATTTGAACTGGGAATTCAGATACCCGATTAAAGTCTTCGGTGCCACAAGAGGAAAATTCTACGTTGCAAAGTATATGAATGAATGGCATTTCGGTTACACGGGTAGGGAGTTGTCGTTAGCCGGTAGCACTTTCGATTTACGAATCGATGCAATGCCTTCTTCGCCGGATAGAAATCCGCAATACGTTCTCGATATTGTCGTTCAGAAAATATTGGAATCGTGGGGATTCTCTGCTTTTGCTTTGGGTCCGAGCGCCATATTTTCCAAAACGGAAAACGGAAGTTTCGGTGTTACTTCGATGTTTGTTAACATGCGTTTGAAAGTCGGAACTTCCCTTTAAGAAAGAACTTTAGCATATCTGTCTCCATCGATTAAGCCGGACAGCTTTAATTTGTTGTTCCGGCTTTTTTATTTCCAACAGTTATGAATTATAATAAAATTAAAATGAAAGATAAAAATATTAAAGGATAATACTTAAATTATTGAAGAACAATCACAAAATGTCCTTTATCATTCACACGAATTGTGAATTTAATTTTATATGTTAATGTCTCTTTGCCCTTAACGGGATATTCAATCCATTCGGTATCGTAGCGCATATCGGTAAATTGAAATTCATTTTTGGAAGAATCGAAAAAATAAGGAATGTTTTTCATGTATGAATATGCTCTGCTTAACTTAAATTCGTTATTTCCGGTTTGGCTAAACAATAAAATGGTTTCAAGCGGTTTGCCATCGGGTGTAAAAGTAGCTGCGCGTATTTCATCCGAATATTTGTCATGCAAAAGAATTAGAATGTAATTGCCGGTTATTTTTAAAATACCGGTTGGGGTTAACGGTAAGAAGTCGTTACTACTAATTTCCGTTTTCTCAGCTTCACCGGCAGTAATTTCCGATGCGTTTTCATCCAGCGGATTAATTTTTATTTTGATTGCCGGGGAAATTTTCAAACTATCCAACTTACCTTTTTGAAGCAGCTTTATCTTGTTCAAGAAAGAAAAACGTTCAGTATTTTCAGCATGTTTGCGCATTTCCGTTTCGGACGAATTATGCGAATCGTTTTTTGAACAAAAAGTAAAAGCAAGAAGAGTTATTAAAATTAATAATGCGTTTTTCATTTTGAGTCCGTTTAAGTGGGGGAGAGTGTAAAATGATTTTTTCATAGATAGTTCAATATTATTTAGTTTAAATAAAAAAGATAAATCAAAAATAACAAATATTTTACAAACTTAAGACTAGATTGGCAAACCACATGTATTACTTCACCTCTTCCTTATAAACGTGTGAAAATGTCCGGGATTAATTGTAGCGGAGTAAACTTCGTAACCTTTTTCTTCAAATATTTTAATCAGAGGTGCCGGAAGGAAAGGGGTGATTAGTAAATAAACTTCACCTTCTTTGAGCGATTGTAAATCTTTGGTTACTTTGGTTATCGGTTGCTTTCCGCTTTGCAAATCGGAGATTGCATTATAGATTTTAACAATATTTTCCTGCTTTACCCAATCGGGACGTGGAGCGGCAACGGATTTTTCATCGTCTATTTCAATTTCAATTTGACCGGCTTCAACTCTTAACTTGTTTATCAATTCGGAAAGGGGAACGTTACCAACCTTTGCCGCCTGCTTGAGCGTGGTGACTTTTGCTACTGTCCGGCGCAGCATCTTGTTTTTCAACCGTTTGAACGGCGGGGCAATCTCAATCAGTTTTTCCTCGAGCTCAGGATAACTCTCCAGTAACTCCCCGACTTTTGTCGCGGGTAATATTTCCGGTTTGTTGTTCTTCATTTTATTGAGTATCGAAAATTTCTTAAATGTTTCTCCAAATCAAAAAATAATATGCTCCACAAGAATTACATCCCGAGTTTGGCTTTGCCTTCTTCACTGATTAACGATGGATTCCAAGGCGGATCGAAAACCACGTTTACATTTACTTCATAATCCGGATAGTGCTGCTTTAAGGTTTCCTTCACATTTATTACTATTGCATCACCAAGCGGGCAAGCCGGAGTTGATAGCGTCATATCTATATTGATTTTTTTGTCTTCTATTTCCAAATTATAAATCAATCCGAGATCAACAATGTTAAGCTCAATCTCGGGGTCCATAACGGACTTTAACAATTCCAAAATATGTTTTTTTGTTTCTTCCGTTGTATTCATCATAACTTCTCTGTTTTTGTTTTGTGTAAAACTATTTTGAATAAATTAATATTGTAAATTATTGCCGTAGCCAGAAGTAAGTAGCTACCGGTTCTTATTAACAATACAGCATTACTTATCAGCGCAGCAGTCAGCACTGCCAGTGCACCCAAGTACAAATACATTTGATATACAGCCAAAGTTTCGGAATACAAATCCTTAGGCATTGGAGTTTTTGCTTTGCCTACGTGCTTTTTATATTTTTCCAACCAAATTATAAACGGCAGCGTTTTGTATGTTTGTCCCAATATCAATGATGTGATAAATCCGAAGATTATTGAAAAACCGTAAAGCGTTGTTATTCTCATCAAAAATATACGTTCAATATTAAAATTAATTAATAAAAATATTGAAATTAAAACCGGTACAGTTAGTAATAAAAGTGAAATAACCGTATGTTTCATTCCGGTATCGAGATTTTTTCTCAAACGTTGTTTGTATGAATCCCAAGCAAACGAGAGGAATAAAAAGACCCCGGTTGAAATTAAAAGCCAATCGATGTAAGCAAGATTGTCCGTTCCGAAGAAAAGCCACTCAATTACCATTAAAAGCAAACCCGAATTAATAAAATAATACGAGTAATTAATTTTCTTTTCATTCAAGTTATGGGAGACAAAAAACATCGGGATAAGTGTTGATGCAACACCGATGATAAGCAGAAGGAACCAGCCGACCAATCCGGCGTGTGCATGAATTTTCAAGTAATGCAAATATGTTTTTTCGAAAAATGCGAAACGGAAATTTAAAGCAATGAGCGTACCGAGAATAACCGTTACCAGCAACCAGTAAATCGATGTGATGATAAATTTGGATTGAATATTTTTTTTCTTTGAACTTTTATGTGTCAGTAAAACATTCGTAATAAACATTAATAAAGAAATGAGCAACAAAAGGGAAGAATAGAATAACAATCCCGTTAACGAGTTAACCCAAAACGAATAACCCAGTAAAGAAATACTCAAAGCGAAAAGCCAAAAATTAATTTTAGCGAGTCTTTCACTGAACAAAGCGGTTTCGAAGACGATTGGAATTAATTGATACAACGCGCCGAAAATTATCATTGTACCCCAACCGAGAACCGCAATATGTGTTATAGCGACAATTTTAACTCCGAAGTAGGGACCTAGCAAATCGTTATCTGCCAAAACAATCAACACGGTAGAGATGAAGAATGCAATCCCGGCAAAAATAAAATGTGGTTTTACTACCGTAATGGAAGGCGCATTGTCCGTTTGTAAATTATTCATCTTCTCTTACTTAAAAATCAAAAGCTGAACGTGGTTTTCTTCCAATTCTTTAATGACTACTTTGAAATTTCTGTCTTCCAGTTCGGGCAACAGATATTGCGGAATCCTTTTATGTTCAACGAACAAAACCGTATCCGGCTCTAAAGTTTCAATTTCCTTTAAGATTGTAACCATCGGCTCCGGCATTTCCAAAGCTCTCACGTCAATTGTCCGGACTTTATCACCGAAAGAAGCAAGGATTTTATCGAATTCCTCCGCATCGGATTTGTAAATATGATGCTTTTGTTTTTCTTCTATAGCGCCGGATTGTTTTCTGAAATAAGTGTGAACGGCGCCGTCTTTTCTAATCACTTCCGACTCGAATCCCATTTCCTTCAATTTATTTATTAACGGAATCGGTTCGAAAACATTGATAATTTCGAGTGTTTGATCGTCGTTCAAATCTTTCACCGCTGCCATAATATCGTTATACGGATCTTTTCCGCTTTGAATTGTAGGGCGTACATCCAACGTAACCAAATTGTTTTTATCCAATTCGCTCATAATAATCTTAAAATTCCTTGATTGTGAAAAAATTCATTTTTATTTGGATTAAATATAAATAAAAAGAATAAAAATTCCGATTAAAAAAACCGTTTAATTTTGATGGGCGAGATGAAATTTGCTTCCGGAACTTGCCCGGTTTCCAATTTGGAATATTAAAAGGGTGGGCACAATTTATCGATTTGATATATATTTGTTCTCCAAATCGGCGAATAATCTTAAAACCTTGGGTGAAAATTTCGGATACCGGTTACCGGCGAGGTTAGCGGCATTATTATAAGTAATGAAAAATCTGAAAGGATTCCCGACACATTTTTTCAGTTCGTTCCGGCCAAGCTGTTCTTCAATTAAAGTAGCCATGAAATATCCCGCCGGATGTCCTTTCTGCGGAATCGAGGAAAGGATTTCATTGCCGATTTTTTTTCTTCCGGCTGAATTGCCGGCGTACATTTTTAGCAATCCGTTAATTTTGTTAAGCAATTGCGGCGTTCTTTTTACTTCACGTTTGAATTCTACGGCATAAGGTGAAACTTCACGGTAAGATGTGGCGAACCATTTTTTCTTATCCACACGGTCGGCAATACCTTCGGCTTCAATTTTAATCATCGCTTCCACAAGCGGCCGGTCGGCTGCGGATATATTCCCGTAATTTAATTTGGTCAATTTATTCCGGTAAAAGTGGTGAAACTCATGAGCCAAAAACGAGATGAAATCCCATTCCAAAGTGGCTTGCAAATCAACTACTATTGGCGAGCTTCCACGACCGTTGTTTTCAAAAATCACAAATGCCACGGGTGGAAAATCGGAAACGTTATTAACCGGTAAATATCTTAAAGTTAAATCCAGTGCTTCTTTGTTAAGCGAGCGTCTTTTTAATTTGTTCAGTTGATATTCCAGTTGTTTCCGGTTGTTTTTCACTTTCAAATAATAGTGAAGGTAATAGCTTTGCCGGTCGCTTTTCTTTAGATTTTCTTCGAGTTCTTTTTTCAATGATGGTTTGAATGCCAGCCGGAAATTCCTTTTGAAAAAATCTTTCGTGAATTCTTGACGTGTTAAAACTTTGTATCCGGGTGTATCGAATAAATTATTCCATTCGTTTGCAGAAGGTTCAATGTTTGCGGAAAGGAGATCGACGATATGCCAAAATTCATGAATTGCCGAGAAATCGAAATTAGAGTTGTGATAATATTGTCCGTATTGAACCGAAACAAATAAAATTAAAATAATAAAAATTCTCTTCATTTAATTTTCAACCACCGGTTTAGTTTGTTCTTTTACTATTAACCAAACGACGGATGAAACCGCAAGTGAAGCTCCGGCTATTATGAATACAATTCCTTTGTCTGCCGAATTGTTAATTATTGTACCGAAAACCATACTCACAATTAATTGCGGAATTACAATCGAGAGATTAAACATTCCCATAAAAAATCCCATTTTGCTTTTGTTAACGGTTTCGGACATGATTGCAAAAGGAAGACTCACAATTGCCGCCCAACCTATTCCGGCCAAAGCCATTAAAAAATAAAGGACATATTCCGATTTTCCAAAAAATAAAATTCCGAAGTAAGCAACCGACATAATTCCGACGCTTAACAAATGCGTCCGTACACGTCCGATTTTTTCGGAAACGGGTTCCAAAACCAAAACCGGCAAAATTGCCCCCACAGCATTAAGCACCAAAAACGAAATTGAAATAATTTGTCCCGTTTTCAAATCTATTGCGTCAATCATTTCCTTGGTTGAGCCGTCAGGAGTAGGATTAATTTTCTGACTGATAAACGCAATAATAAAAACGAACATAGTTTGAACCCCAAGCCAAGAAAAAGCATTGGCAAAGCAGATTTTAAGAAATTCGGGTAAATCGGTTTTACCGTGTTCATTTTCTATGTTCGAATTTTCGTTTTCTTTTTTTAGTTCGCGCGGTTCAACAATCAGAAGGGAAGGGATGATTGTAAAGAGCAGGACGAGCCCCACACCGAAATAAATTAAAAAATAATTTCCGAAAACTGCGCCTATTGCATAAGCCAAAACCCCGAAACTTCCGGAGATGGTTTGCATCCAAGTGTAGCCTTTGGTTCTCGGAATCCCGTCCGGTGTAACATCGGCAATAAGCGAGCGTGTGGGATTAAAACTTACGTTAATTGATAAATCGAGTGTAAGAGCAACGACAAGAGCGACGGCAATTAATTTATTAATACCTATTGCTTCATTAATCACACCGATGTTCGGTAAAGCCAGCAGCATCAAAGCTGCAAGTGTTCCGCCGATAATAATAAATGGCCGGCGCCGGCCGCCCCAAAACCAAACGTTGTCGCTAATCAGTCCTACAACCGGTTGCGCTATCAACCCCGCAATAGGTCCGGCTGCCCACACAAAACCCATTTCTTCCAAATTTAGGTTGAATTTTGTTACCAATATCCAGCTCAAAGCCGAGATCTGTATGGAAAGTGCAAAACCCATTGCTGTTGCCGGTAAGCTCAACAGTGCATAAAAAGTGTTGGATAATCTTTTTTGAATTCCGAGCATAATGTTACCTTAATTTTTCCAAAAAAATATTGACGGGATTCGTTACTTCTATTTTGCCGTCCGGTACATTTAAATTTTTCCCGGTAAACAAATCTTGTAAAATTTCCGGAACGGTGCCGGCGGGGTAAATATTTCCCAAATCAACTGTTTTATTCCCGTCGCCGTTCAAAATTACCAAAATTTTCTCTCCGTTCTTAATTTTTTTATAAATGTAAAGATTTTCTCCGGGCGGATAGTGAATTAATTTACCGCTCCGCAATGCCGGATGTTCCTTTCGCAAATTCAGAATTTTCCTTACAAATCCGAAGAGCTCTTTCCCGTTTGCCGCAGTTATATTTTGTTCTATGTGTAAAGTGTCGCCGTTAAATTCAAGTGGAAAAGGAGCGCGGATTTTTCCGTGGTGTCCTCCGCCGTTCATTCCGATTTCTGTTCCGTACAAGATTTGTGGAATGCCACGGGTAGTAAAAATTAGTGCAAGTCCAATTTTAACCTTGTCAATATCGCCTTTGGCAACGTAAAGCGCCCTGTCAATATCGTGGTTATCGATGAACGTTACCAAATTATTTGGGTCGGCATAAACGAAATCTTTGGCTATTGTTTCGTAAATTTTTCTGAAGCCGGATTTACCGGAAAGAAAATCTCGAATTGCATCGGCAAGTGCGAAGTCGAATACAGCCGGAAGGTTTGAATCGAATTTCCTTGGAAAAACGGTATTTCTTTGATACTTCGCAAGAAATGCCGGATCGCCTTTCCAAATTTCACCAACAATGTTAAAATCCGGATATTCCTCTAAGATCGTTTTTGCCCAACGGCTTAAATATTTTTGACCGGAATATGAATAAGTGTCTTCACGAATACCGTCGATTCCCAAATATTCAATCCACCAAATTGTATTTTGTATCAAATAATTTGCAACAAGCGGATTCGATTGGTTCAAATCGGGCATGTAACTTGTAAACCAGCCTTTTTCGGTTTTGCGGTATGTAAGCGAATCACCGTGAATATCGATGAAAGCCAGTTTATCGTGATGAGCCGGCAAGTGATTTTCCGGTGTTCCGTTAAACCAATCTGCGCAAGGCGGGTTATTAACCCAAGGATGATTAATTCCGATGTGATTACTTACATGATCCATTATAATTTTCAAGCCCTTGCCGTGTGCGGAATCGACAAGCGCTTTGTATAATCCGTTGCTACCGAAACGGGGATCTATTTTATACAAATCAGTTGCCGCATATCCGTGATAGCTCATCCACATTTTGTTTTCGAGCACCGGAGTAAGCCATAACGCCGTAACCCCTACGAATTTTAGATAGTCGAGATACTTGATAACCCCTTCGATGTCTCCACCGTGTCTTCCGTTTAAGTCACCGACCGGAAATTCTTCGTATTTGTTTTCCACGGTATCGTTTGAGGTGTTACCGTTTACGAATCTGTCGGTAAATATCAAATAGATTACATCGTCTTGATTGAACCCTTGATGCTTGTTACGGTTTGAACTTCTTTTAAGCAGCGGATAATAAATAACGGTATCGGAAGTGCCGCAGGTAAATTGCAGCATTGCGTTTCGGTTTGCTGTGCCGGTGTTGACTGAATCAATCCGGATATTGACAAAAAGATAATTGGGATTGGTCGTTTTAATTGTACCCAAAATTTTTACATGTCCGGAAAGTGATTTAACTGTTGCGCCAGCAATGTTTTTACCGTAAACCATCAATTGGATTTTGTTTTTCTTCATTCCGTACCACCAGTTCGGCGGTTCTATTTTTGATATTGAAAAATTCTGAGCTGAAAAATAAAGCGGGCTGATTAACAACAATACGAAAATGTATGGAAGAATACGTTTTGGTTTGGTCATAGCGCTACGGTTTTAATTCCGGAAATTTTCTTTAATCATTAATTCGAATGTACAAAAGTTTACAAACAATTTGAATTTTAATTCTGTACCGATGTTTGTATTTTTGAAGTTAAGATTACGGAGGAAGAAAATGGATATATCGAAAATGAAGCTTGTACCGGAACACGGAAGTTGTTTTGTTTGCGGAACGGAAAACCCCAAAAGTATTGGAATTAAATGGTACGTGGATGAAGAAAAAACTATTCACGGAGAAATTACATTAACGGAAGAACAACAAGGTCCGCCTAAATTTGCACACGGTGGCGCATCGGCTGCGTTGCTGGATGAAGCGATGGGAGCTGCAGCTTGGGTTGCCGGTTATAAAGTGGTTTCGGTAAACTTGAATATAAATTTTCTTAAACCGGTTCCTCTTGGTATTCCGGTAAGAATATCCGGATATATTAAAAATAAAACCGGGCGCAAAATATTCGCTTACGGCGAAATAGTATTACCTAACGGGGAAGTGGCGGTTGAAGGCAGAAGCATTTTGGTTGAGCCCGAAGGCTTTTTCGAAGGATTGGATGATGAATATAACAAATTCATCTCTTCGATTTAATACTGTTCAACCGGCTCAATCGTATTGAATAAGAGAGCGGACGTCGTAAGTTTTTAACTTTTCCCTGCCGTTTAAAAAGGAAAGTTCCACCACAAAACTGATTTGTTCGACGGTTGCACCTAATTTTTCAACAAGATTGCACGCCGCTTTCATTGTTCCGCCGGTAGCAAGCAAATCATCGTGGAGTAAAACTTTGTCCGTTGAGTCCAGCGCATCCTCATGAATTTCAATTTTATCCGTTCCGTATTCCAAATCGTATGTTTCGGACAGTTTTTTATACGGTAATTTCCCGGGTTTTCTAATTGGTACGAAACCGACACCGAGTTTTCCGGCTAATGCCCCGCCGAAAATAAACCCGCGTGATTCGATTCCGACTACCTTGGTTATCCCTTTGTTTTTACATAAGTTATATAATTCATTTAAAGTAAATTCAAATGCTTCTCCGTTTTTCAACAAAGTAGTTATGTCTTTGAAAATAATGCCCTTTACCGGAAAATCCGGAACATCTCTAATTATTTCTTTTATATTCATTTTGCACCGTAAATTTATTTGTTTGTAAAATGAATGAATTTATCCAAGTCAAATGTATTTATAACTTCTTCAGGTTGCACACCACCTTTTCTGGCGATTTTTATCCCGTAATGAATGTAATTTATGTCATCTATTGAATGTGCGTCGGGATTGATTGATATTTTACAATTTTTTTCACGAGCGTAATACAAATGCCGCCAATCCAGATCCAAGCGGTAAGGATTCGCATTAATTTCAATTGCGGTATTATTTGCGGAGCACGCGTCAATAACTTTCCGGATGTTAAGGGCATAACCCTCCCGCCTTAATAGTAGCCTGCCCGTAGGATGAGCAATTAAATTCGTGTGTTCGTTTTCGATTGCCTTAATAATTCGGTTTGTCATTTCTTCTTCGGAAAGATTAAAAATCGAATGAACCGATGCCACAACAAAATCGAATGTTTTCATGAATTCGTCGGGAAAATCAAGCTCTCCGTTTTTCAAGATATCGACTTCAATCCCATGCAAAATTTTAATTCCGTAATCTTTTTGGAGTTTCTCAATTTCCGCTTTCTGCTCGAGCACACGTTTTTCATTCATTCCGTTTGCGTAATATGCCGCTTTGCTGTGATCGCATACCGCACAATATTCGTATCCCGAATCTTCAAGAGCACCAACCATTGCGCTTAAAGTCTCCACTCCATCCGACCAAAGGGTATGAAAATGCAAAAATCCCTTGAAATCGGAAATGTCCAAACGGCTGTTTTCCGTTAATTTTTCCGGAGCAAGGTGGAATTCTTCCTCTCTCATTTCCGGAATGACGAAATTAACGCCAAGCGATTTGAAAATTTCTTTTTCGCTCTTCTCTTTGCCGGAAATTTTTTCCAATGGTAAGCGGTTCAGAAATCCTTCAGACCCTGTGGTTTGAAATAGATTTTGAATGAATTTTCCTTCATTTTGTTCAACATAAAGTATAATTTCCGGTTCAAAAATTTCCGGGGACGTAAAAACGGCACTTGATGTATTACCGGATAACTCTCTAAAATTCAATGAGTTATCCAATTCTTTTGAGAAAGTTTTTAAGGATTTTGTCAGAACAACAAATTCAATTTTTGAAATAATTTCGCGTATTCTTCTTATTTCGCCCGTTGCTTCAATCTTTTCGATTGCTTTGTTTTTTTTCAGTGTATCGGAAATAATTCGAGCTATTTCGAACGCTTCGCTCAACAAAACTTTACCTTTTATGTTTTTAATCCGCTCAAGTTCCTCTAAAATTTTCTCTTGGGTTTTCTTGCCAAAGCCTTTTAATTCCGCAACTTTATTATGGGAGCACGCATGCTCCAGTTCGTCCAACGTTGTAATTCCCAATCCGGTATAAAGTTTACGTATTTTGCCTGCTCCAAGTCCTTTTATTCTGAACAGCTCGAAAATTCCTTCGGGAATTTGGTTTTTATATTTTTCAAATTCCGAGGAAGTGCCTTTTTCAGTAAATTCGAGGATTACCGAGTAAATCCCTTTCCCGATACCTTTTGTATTTTGTAAAGAACCGTCGTTTATCATTTGTTCGATGTCGCCTTCCAACCGTCTGATAATATTGGCGCCGTTCCGGAATGCATTAATTTTGAATCTGTTTTCACCGAGGAATTCCATCATATCGGCTATGAGACTTAAATGCATCGAAATATTTTTTTTAAGCGACATAATTTATCCCAAAAAATAAATTATCAAATATGTTACCGTTATTCCGGTTAATGCTCCGGCAAATACTTGAGCGGGAGTGTGAACATTCAATTTAATCCGTGACCAGGAAGTAACAAGCATAATTAGTGTAAAAACCAATAACATTGCACCGGAAAAATGTAATGTTACTCCCACCGGAATTGCCGTTCCCATTGCATGGGCGCTCATTTTCCAGATTCCGTTGACGACCAGTAAAATAACAGAATTTAATAAATATGCAATCCATACAGTAACAATAATTTGCGGTAATTTGAAATTTATTGACAGGAGTACGGCAATTAAAATTAAAAATATACCGAACAAATACGGGATTGAACGCTGTTCTTTGATTACAGCATCGTCGTCATCAATTTTTCCTTTACGTCTCATTATAACGAAAAAAACAATTGGAATAATC
>JALSTB010000150.1 GCA_026983955.1 Melioribacteraceae bacterium | reverse complement strand
TGGTCGCAAATGCACGGGGACGAACCCACTGCCACAATGGCTTTGTTCGATATATTCAATTTTTTTATGAAGGAAAGTGAATATAAAGAATTAAAAAATTATATTTTAAGTAAATTAACCTTACACTTCATTCCAATGTTAAATCCCGATGGCGCCGAAAAATTCACAAGGCGCAATGCTTTGTCAATCGATTTAAACCGCGATGCCGGTCGCGTGGAATTTCCCGAAGCACAAATACTAAAATCCGTTCGCGATTCAATCAAACCCGAATTCGGTTTCAACTTGCACGATCAGAACCCGAGATATTCAGCAGGCAATTCGCACCGCACAGCTACAATTTCTTTTTTGGCTCCGGCTTTCAATTATGAGAAAGAGATAAACGACGTCAGAAAAAATACCATGGCGGTAATTGTAAGATTATCCGAAGAACTTGGCAAGGTAATACCCGGACACATTGCGCGCTACAATGATGATTTCGAACCGAGAGCTTTCGGGGATAATTTCGTCAAATGGGGTACAAGCTCAATACTGATTGAATCCGGCGGATGGGTTAACGATCCGGAAAAACAATTTATCCGTAAACTGAATTTTATTGCATTGATAAATGCTTTTAAAATCATTGCCGATGAAGAATTCAAATGCGTTGATTATCATAAATATTTTAATATTCCGGAAAATGATAAATTAATTTTTAACATCTTGCTCAGAAATTTGAACATTACATTTAACGGTAAAAAATATTTAATCGACATAGGAGTAAACAGGGAAGAAAAAGCAGAGCCCGGTACAAACCGGATTTTTTACTATGGAACGATTGACGATATCGGGGACTTGTCCATCTTTTACGGCAATGAGGAAATTAATTGCGAAGGAATGGATATCTTTCCCGGCAAAGTTTATCCGGAAATTTTCCAAACGGTGGATGATTTGAAAAAAATAAATTTTACCGATTTGTTAACCGGTGGTTTTACAACCGTAAAAGTTGAAAACATCGAATTGAACTCGAGATTCACAAAAATACCGTTTAACATCGTTTCCTCCGGAAAGAACATTGATCAAAGTATTGTTGTTGATAACAAAGCCAATTTTTATGTCACGGAAAACGGTAAAGTCAGGTTTGTAATTGTAAACGGATTTTTATTCGACGTTGAAACACAAAAGGGGAAAATAAGCAACGGTTTGGTTTTCCGTTGATTGGAAGTTTAATTTGAGTTATTCTCAAAAAAGATTTTTATTTGAACTTTAGAAAAATCTTGAGTAAATTTAAAGACGTTAATTTTTCAAAAAGTGAGGTGATAAACTTTGATAGGCATTACGGTTCAAGAGAACGAAAGTATCGACAAAGCGTTAAAAAGATTTAAGAAAAAATATGAACGCTCCGGTATTCTGAAAGAATACAAGAAAAGAACTTTCTACCTTAAACCTTCCATTTCAAAAAGAATGGAACGGATAAAGGCAAGAAGAAGAGCGTTAAAAGAAAGTCTCAGAGAGAAAAAGAAATAAAAAAATCCCCTCGCTTGAGGGGATTTTTTTTGCAATTTTATAAGCTGCCGGAGTTGTTATTCAAATAGTTTTTCTTAAAATGTTCCGTGATTTTATCGAATGCTTCATCAACCGTATTACAAAAATCAAAGTATTTCATATCTTTTGCATCAATCATACCCTTTTCAATTAAAGCATCGAAGTTAATTATTTTTCTCCAATATTCTTCATCATAAACAATTATCTTCATTTTCTTTTTTATTTTTCCGGTCTGTCTCAGTGTTAAAATTTCCATAAGTTCGTCCATAGTACCGAAGCCACCGGGAAAAACAATCAATGCTTTTGCCATGTAGGCAAACCAGAATTTACGCATGAAAAAGTAATGAAACTCAAATGCCAATTCGGGCTTTACATATTTATTTACGAATTGTTCGTATGGAATGCTGATGTTTAAACCGACCGAATAACCGCCGGCTTGTTTTGCGCCTTTGTTTGCTGCTTCCATAATTCCGGGTCCGCCTCCGCTGCAAACTATAAATCTTTTTTCATGTGTCGGTAAATTCATCGACCACTCTGTCAACCGTTTTGAAAGCTCGACGGTGTCTTCATAATATCGCGACATTTCAAGTAACGTTTCCGCTTTTTTCAATTCCCTTTTATATTTCCGCGGATTCTCTTTAAAATTTTTCTTTACACTTTTAAGATTTTTCATCGCATCTCTTTTCGAAACCAGTCGTGCCGATCCGAAAAATACGATGGTATCCACAATGTTGTATTTTCTAAACCTCGCAAGCGGTTCGTAAAATTCGGCTAGTATCCTTATTGCTCGAGCTTCTTTTGAATTCAGAAATTCCAGATTGTCATATGCCTTTACGGGCAATTTAGTCTTACTCATTTATTTCTCCTGTGAATGAAATAATTTTTTCCCATTAAATAATAATCTATATTTGGGTTTTCAAAAATACGAATTATTTTATCCATTATTTGATTTGCAAAAATGCAATTTATGGAAATTCTCAAAATGCTGTTGTTAATAATCTTATTTGTCTCCACCGCATTTGCAAAAAACGGCAAAAAAACAGATGTCCGAATCGATATTTTTCTTGATAAATTGCCTGCAGGCTCAAAGACCGCAATTCTGGTGATCAATCCAGTTACGCAAGATACCGTTTACAAGAAAAATGTATTGGAACCGGTAATTCCGGCATCGAACATCAAGCTTTTTACAACCGCAGTTGCATTAAAATTGATGGGACCCGAATACTTGGTTTCCACCAAACTGTTTACAGACGATACCGATTTAACCGATGGAGTAATAAACGGGAATCTTTACATTAAAGGGTTCGGTAATCCTTTGTTTACACTGAAAGATTTGGATTCGTTAGCCGCCTTTTTGGATACGTTAAAAATCAAACGCATTACCGGCAACATAATTGGAGACGATACATTTTTCGATAATGTTTATTCCCGTGACGATTGGATAATTCAAGAAAATGCAAACGTTCCGCTACCTCCGGTTTCGGCATTGGTACTAAACAGAAATAAATTTACTCTCAAACTCAATTCACACCGGAAATATGGCAAACCGTTGCGTTATTCGGTAATTCCCGGATACGGCTTCGTTAAAGTAAATATGCGGGCACGTGTAACCAAATTCAGAACAAGACCGCGAATTACATATCACACCGCTCAGGATGGTTTTAAAATTAAAGTTACGGGTGGAATGAGAAGGAGCAGAAGAAAAAAATACTATGCCATTTTCGCCGATAATCCGCCGCTGTTTACAGCTTTGGCTCTGAATGAAAAATTAAAACGGAAAAAAATAATTGTAGAGGGAAAACCCGCAACGGGCTCCACACCGCAATTGGCTGATGAATTAGCCGGTATCGATTTGCCATTAAAAAAATTAATTGCTTTAACAAATAAAAACAGTGATAATTTTTTAGCCGAATGTTTGTTCAAAATAATCGGGGCAAACTATAGCGGTGAACAGGGAAATTCATTCTACGCAACCCAAGCCGTTATGTCATTTATCGAAGAAAACGGCATTCACATCGAAGGAAGTTCCATTGTTGACGGCTCCGGTATTTCCCGCTTCAACAAAATAACTGTTGCCGCAATTGTTGATTTACTTGATGCAATGTATCATAATAAAGAGTTATTTTCCGAATACTTGTCATCACTTGCCGTTGCCGGAGTTGACGGAACCTTGAAGGGAAGATTTAAATCATCCACCGTAAAAAACAACTTCTACGGGAAAACCGGAACTTTGAACGGCGTTTCGGCAATATCGGGATATTTAAAAACCCGCAAAGGAAACGACTTAATTGTGAGCATCATAATGGAATTTAACCGGAAAGGAGCAAATTATTACAGAAATATTCAAGACGAAATTATAGAAGAGCTTGCGGAAAATTTATAAAAACTCCCGCTTCTTGCGGGAGCTTTGCCAAAATGATACTATTACTATAGAAAACTTATTTAGATGGATTTTCAGGTTGATTGTTTTCAACCGGTGGTACTTCAGCCGGTGGCAATGTAGGTTGAGCGGGAACGGAATTTAATTCCCTGCTTTTTTGAATAATACTTTCCCGCTGCTCCTTGGTAGTTTGACCCGGCAAGAAGAAAAGGTTAATTACTATTGCCATAACCAACAACCCGCCGCCTAGCCACCAAGTAGCTTTGGTAAGAAAATCAGCCGTTCTTCTGGCACCGAACATTGTGCCGAAGTTACCTACTCCACCGCCAATTGACCCGGAAAGTCCTTCACCTTTCGCCGCTTGCAATAACACAACAATAATCAGAAGGATTGCCATTATTACAGAGAGCGTTACCAATAATGTGTACATCTCAATTTACTCCGTTTGTTTGGTAGCGAGGGAGGGACTCGAACCCCCGACACGTGGATTATGATTCCACTGCTCTAACCAACTGAGCTACCTCGCCAGTTTCTCAAAAAAAGAGCTTTAAATATAAAAAGTGATTTTTGAAACATCAAGATTTATCTGATAAACACAGAATATTAAATTTTTTACCTTATTTTTTTTATCACTACCAAAATATCATTGGTGTTGGGAGCCGCATTACACACAACACTGAATGCCAAAGTATCCACCGGTGCATAAACCCAGAAACGGCTTTTTTCCAGAGTCATTTTACTGGCTCCAAGCTCTTTCTCCAGCTTATCACAAATCCGTTCGAAAAATTCATTTTTATTATTGTTCTTAGTGTATTTTACTATCACCGCGTTGGGTTCGCCGTTTAAAAACCCGACAACCCAAGTGTCCGCGGGTTCTCCCAAAAACTTTCCGCCGGTATATTCGAATGCTTTTGCATCTCCCCTGCCATTTAACTGATTTTCGTTATAAGATAATTTGTATCCGTCTTCAAACAGATTGTTAATTTCCTCGGCCGAACCGTCCCATTTAATCGAAGCGACAAGCTCTTTTACATTAACATCAGGGTAATTCACTGCTTCCTTTTGACACGAAATTAAAAACAGAATCGATATGAATATTATTACAAAATTTTTCATTTGACATCTTCTCCGGAATTGAAAAATTTATTTCCTTTTGCTTTCATTTGCATTTTATAGACCGCATTGGTTTCATCTTCCGTTAAAAACAAAATGCTCAAATCATCACCGCCGAATTCCAAATTGCTCGGTTTTTTACCAGGTGTCTTTATTTTACTCAATATTTCACGTTCCGGGGAAATAACGTAAACCGTACCGCTGCCGAAATGGGCAACGTACAAATTTCCGTCCGTATCAAACTCCAAACCGTCCGGATCGCCACCCGGCAATTCAATAAATACTTCTTTTCCGCTTAAAGTGTTATCTTCGTTTATTGTGAACCTGAGCACTCTGTTTTCGGCCGATTCGGAGACATACAATTTCCCGTCGAGCGGGGAAATATTCACACCGTTTGGAAACGCCAGTTTCTCTGCTACAAGTTTGAGTTCCCCCGTTTTCATATTGAAAAAGAAAATCCTCCCGTCAAGTTTGTTTTTTCCGTAACTTTCAGGATCACTGAAGTATAAATTACCTGCGGGTGTAATGACCAAATCGTTCGGGCGGTTGAATTTTTCACCTTTGTAACCGGCTATTAAAGTAGATACCTTTCCTGCAGGTGAAATTTTCAAAATTGCACCTTTCCCGAAATCACAAGCAATAACATTTCCTTCGTTATCCACAAAAAGTCCGTTCGTTTTCGATATAGCCGAATCGCTTTTCCTTACCAAAGCATCAACTTTACCGCCAGTAATCTTTGCAAGAAAATCACCGTAACAATTGGAAACATAGAGAATCTTATTTTGCATGTCCCAAGCCGGACCTTCGGGGAAATTGAAATTTCCGGCAACCAGAGACCAATTATTCCCTTCCCCTGCTTCCTTGAAAACAGAAAAAGCAAGGAAAAGCAACAAATATTTCGTAATTATCACATCGACTCCTACTAAAAAAATGCAAGTATGAAATCAAAAATAGTTAAATATCGCTTAATTCCTAAGCAAATACTTTTAAAACATTAGAATCTACGGATTTTAATCTTGACTTTTTTGTCAAGTTTGACTAAGTTTCGTGTCCAATTTAGTAAAACAAAAAAAATAAAGGAATTCCGATGGCAGAAGAATATAAAAGCGACGACATGAAAGTTGTTGAGGATTTAACCAGTTCGGAATATAAATGGGGATTTGTCACCGATATTGAAGAAATAAAATTTCCCAAAGGATTAAATGAAGACATAATCAAAAAACTATCCGAAGTTAAAAACGAACCCGGTTGGATGACCGAATGGCGCTTAAAAGCCTACCGGCATTGGCTTAAAATGGAAGAGCCCAAATGGCCGAAAGTAAAATACGACGAGGTGGATTTTCAAGATATAATTTATTATTCGGCACCAAAAAAGAAACCGCAATACGAAAGTTTGGATGAAGTGGATCCGCAGCTTTTGGAAACATTCGAAAAACTCGGCATTCCGCTGGAAGAACAAAAACTGCTTGCCGGCGTAGCCGTAGATGCCGTATTCGATTCCGTTTCCGTTGCAACCACATTCAAGGAAACACTTGCGGAAAAGGGAATAATTTTTTGCTCGATGTCCGAAGCAATTCAAAATCATCCGGATTTGGTAAAAAAATATCTGGGTTCCGTTGTACCCTACACCGATAATTTTTACGCAGCGTTAAATTCGGCTGTGTTTAGCGACGGCTCTTTTGTATACATTCCGAAAGGAGTTCGCTGTCCGATGGAACTTTCGACTTATTTCAGAATTAATGCAATGAATACCGGACAATTCGAAAGAACATTGATTGTTGCCGATGAAGGTTCATACGTTAGTTACTTGGAAGGATGTACCGCACCAATGCGCGATGAAAATCAATTGCACGCTGCCGTCGTTGAACTGATTGCTTTGGATAATGCCGAAATCAAATATTCAACCGTGCAGAATTGGTATCCCGGCGATAAAGAAGGTAAGGGCGGAATTTATAATTTTGTTACCAAGCGGGGGCTTTGCAAAACAAATGCAAAAATTTCGTGGACGCAAGTTGAAACCGGTTCCGCAGTAACTTGGAAATACCCGAGCTGTATTTTACAAGGCGATAACTCAATCGGTGAATTTTACTCGGTTGCGGTTACCAACAATTTTCAGCAAGCCGATACCGGCACCAAAATGATTCACATCGGTAAAAACACACGCAGCACAATTGTTTCAAAAGGTATTTCGGCGGGAAGAAGCGACAATTCATACCGCGGTTTGGTTAAAATAAGCAAGAATGCGGAAAATGCAAGAAACTTTTCACAATGCGACTCAATGCTTTTAAGCGACACATGCGGTGCGCATACATTCCCGTACATCGAAGTTGAGAACAAATCGGCTGTTGTTGAACATGAAGCTACAACCTCAAAAGTTAACGAAGAACAAATTTTTTACCTGAACCAGCGGGGCATCTCAACCGAAGATGCGGTAAATATGATTGTGAACGGTTTCTGTAAAGAAGTTTTTAAAGAACTTCCGATGGAATTTGCCGTTGAAGCGCAAAAACTGCTTGCAATCAGCCTCGAAGGCAGCGTAGGTTAAATTTTAGAAATAAAGTAAAGGAAAAGATAAAAATGATTACGATTAAAAATCTCCATGCAAAAGTTGAAGGGAAAGAAATTTTGAAAGGAGTTAATTTACAAGTAAATGCCGGAGAAATCCACGCCATTATGGGTCCGAACGGTTCTGGCAAAAGTACGCTGGCAAATGTTCTTGCCGGTCATGAAGGCTACGAAGTTACCGCTGGCGAAGTGATTTTCGAAGGCAAAGATTTAATTGACATGCCACCGGAAGACAGAGCCCGCGAAGGTCTGTTTTTGGCTTTTCAATACCCTGTTGAAATTCCTGGTATCACAAACACCGTTTTCCTTCAAACGGCAATCAACGAAATAAGAAAATACAGAGGCTTGCCTGAATTAGGTGCAAAAGAATTTTTGGATTTGATGAGGGAAAAATCAAAAATTCTCAATATCGACAGTAGCTTGATTTCACGCTCTGTTAACGTTGGATTTTCCGGCGGCGAGAAAAAGAAAAACGAAATTTTCCAACTGCTTATGATCGATCCGAAACTTGCAATTCTGGATGAGACCGATTCCGGTTTGGATATCGATGCACTGAAAATTGTAGCAAAAGGAATAAATGTTTTTCATAATGATAAAAATGCCGTGATTGTTGTAACCCACTATCAGAGACTACTTGATTACATTGTGCCGGATTTCGTTCATGTCCTCTACGATGGCAAAATAATTAAATCGGGCGATAAAAATCTTGCACTGCAATTGGAAAAAGAAGGATATGACCAATTAATCAAAGAAGCTGCAGAAATAGAAGCATGAAACATGTTTTGAATAAATCCATGATTTTAAGGAAGGAGAACCAACAATAAAATGGCTAACTCAAATAAACCAAACATAAAAGATAAATATATTAAAGATTTTGAGCTGTTCGAAAGCAAACTGAACGGACAATCGAAAAGCTATTTGCATTCATTGAGGAAAACGGCAATCGAAAAATTCAAATCGGCCGAATTTCCTACCTTGAAAGACGAAGAATGGCGTTACACGAATGTTAAACCCATATTGCAATCGGAATTTATTCCGGCTGCAAATGCCGGTGAAATTACTCCGTCCGCCGGTGAAGCAGAAAAACATCTTTACACCGGTTTCGATTATTACAAATTGGTTTTCGTAAACGGAATTTTCCAACCAGCCCTTTCGGATATTGACGGGATTACCGGGAACGCGATTGTATCAAACCTCGGAAGTTTGAAAGAACCGGAACTCCAAAAATTAAAAACACACATGGAAAGTATCGGTGATTCCGATAACGCCTTCAATATTCTTAACAAAGCTTTTTCGGTTGACGGCGCGGTTATTTTTCTTCCGGACAATTTTATATTGGACAAACCAGTTCAGATTTTGTATTTGACCGGAAACGAAAAATCGGAAATTCTGTCCTCACCTAGAAATTTAATTGTTGCCGGTAAAAATTCACAAGCAAAAATAATAATTAACTATCAACCGTTGTTCGATGTAAAATATTTTACAAACGTAGTTACCGATGTTTTTACAGACGAGAACGCTATCATCGATTTTTACAAAATCCAGAACGAAAGCGAAAAGGCTTTTCACATCGATAAAATCGATATAACCCAAAAAGGTAAGAGTGTGGTTAGTAATTTTTCACTTTCGTTCGGCGGCGCCTTGGTAAGAAACGATATAAACGTTTTGCTCGATGATGAATATATAGAAAACCATCTTTACGGATTATATTTGGCAACCGGTACACAGCATGTGGATAATCACACTTTTATCGATCATGCCAAACCGAACTGCGAAAGTAACGAATTATACAAAGGAATTCTGGACGAAAAAGCGCGCGGAATTTTTTCGGGTAAAATTCTAGTCCGCAAAGACGCACAAAAAACCAATGCGTTTCAATCCAATAAATCCGTGTTGTTATCCGATTCGGCTACGGTCGATGCAAAACCGCAATTGGAAATTTACGCCGACGATGTAAAATGCTCGCACGGTGCAACGGTAGGACAATTGGACATGACTGCGTATTTTTATATTCTATCGCGCGGTATCCCGGCCGATTTGGCTAAATCGATGCTCATACGGGCTTTTGCCAACGACGTAATTGAGCCGATAAAAATCGCTGCACTTAAAGAACAATTAAATCATCAAATATTACAGCATTTGCATTCAAAAGACTTTTAACGGGTGAAACGGTGGAAGTAACCGAATCGACATACGGTAAAACCAGAATTTTCGATGTGGAAAAAATCAGAAACGATTTCCCTATTTTAAGCCGTGAAGTAAACGGGAAACCGCTGGTATACTTGGACAATGCCGCAACAACCCAAAAACCCTATTCCGTAATCGAAACAATTTCGCATTACTACAAATTCAACAATGCCAATATTCACAGAGGTCTGCATTTTCTAAGCGAAGTGGCTACAGAAGAATATGAGAAAGCACGGCTGAAAGTTAAGGAATTTATTAACGCTCTTAGTGCATCCGAAATTATTTTTGTGCGGGGAACCACAGAAGGAATCAATTTGGTTGCAGAATCGTTAAGCAGAAAAAACCATTTCGAAGAAGGCGATGAAGTAATCATATCGCACATGGAACATCACTCGAATATTATTCCGTGGCAATTGCTGAGAGATGAAAAAGGAATCGTATTAAAAGTAATTCCCATCAACGATAAAGGCGAATTGATTCTGGAAGAATTCGAAAAACTAATTACCCCAAAAACCAAATTTGTTTCCGTGGTTCACGTTTCCAATACATTGGGAACCGTCAATCCGGTAAAAGAAATTGTTGATATTGCACATAAATATGATATTCCGGTTTTGCTCGACGGTGCCCAAGCCACGGCACATTTGAAAATCGACGTACAAGATTTGGGTTGCGATTTTTATGCTTTTTCCGGTCACAAAATGTTCGGACCGACCGGTATTGGCGTGCTTTACGGTAAAGCCGAACTACTTGAAGAAATGCCGCCGTATCAAGGCGGGGGTGAAATGATCAGGGAAGTTTCCTTTGAAAAAACAACTTACAACGACATTCCCCATAAATTCGAAGCCGGAACTCCCAATATTGTTGGCGGAATCGGACTTGGAGCGGCAATAGATTATTTGAGGTCGTTCAACTTTACGGAGATTCACCGCTACGAACAAGAATTGCTGAAATACGGAACCAAATTGCTAAGTGATATAGAAGGATTAAAAATTATCGGAAAAGCCGAAAACAAAAATGCCGTCATCTCATTTGTGATTGACGGAGTGCACCCGTACGACATAGGAACAATAATCGATACCGACGGAATAGCAATCAGAACAGGTCATCACTGTACACAACCTTTGATTGAACGGTTCGGATTAACTGCAACTGCACGGGCTTCGTTTGCTATGTACAACAAAAAGGAAGAAATTGACAAACTTGCAGAAAGTTTAATAAGAACAATTAAAATGTTTAAGTAAACGGAAAACGGAAATGGCAGACAAAGAACAATTAAAGCAAGATGTAATAAACACATTAAAAACAATATACGATCCCGAAATTCCGGTAAACATATACGAACTGGGGATGATTTACGAATTGGACGTTGACGACTACGGCAATGTAAAAATAAAAATGACGTTAACCTCGCCAGCTTGCCCCGTGGCGGAAAGTCTGCCGGGAGAAGTAAGAAGAAAAATCGAAGCGGTTAAAGGCGTCAGAAGCGTCGATTTGGAATTGGTTTGGGATCCGCCGTGGAGCTTGGACATGATGAGCGAGGAAGCAAAACTTACATTAGGTTATCTATAACAAACAAGAAAGGTTAAATATATGTTTAACATAAATTCGAATGCACCGATGTATGATCCGGTTGCAGTTCAACCGATGAGGGACGAACTGATCTACGTCGGATTTGAAGAAGCGTTAACACCGGAAGCAGTTGACAAAGCGGTTAACCGTAATGACGGCAAAACGGTTTTGTATGTAATCAACTCGGTATGCGGTTGTGCCGCCGGCAGTGCAAGACCCGGTGTTACTTTGGCTCTTCAACATTCCAAAATTCCGGATCTGCTCGTTACTTCCTTCGCCGGGCAAGACAAAGCGGCAGTTGCTCATCTCAGAAATACATATTTGAGTAACATACCGCCTTCTTCACCTTTCATCGCTTTATTCCAAAACGGTGAAATAAAATTCGTTATGCCCCGACATCATATTGAGGGTAGAACACCCGGACAAATTGCATCGGTTCTTATTCAAGTTTTTGATGAATGTTGCACCAAACAAGGTCCTTCAATTTCAAAAGAAGATTATGAAAAACTGGTACATGCCAAAATGTGCGGTTCCAAAATTCCATTGAACAGGGCAAACTAAAATATGAAATTCAGTGCGCAGGAAGAATACGGAATACGGTTTTTAATATCCTTGGGCAAGGCTTATTACCACGGTGAAGGTAAAACCATACCGGAAATAAGCAAAGACGAAGGAATCTCACAACATAACGTTGCAAAGCTATTGAGGGTTTTACGTCTTGGCGGTTTTTTGGAAAGCGAACGGGGTCATACCGGCGGTTACACGCTTTCGCGCCCGCCCGAAGATATTATAATCGGTGATGTAATGAGATTATTGGGAGGAAAACTTTTCGATGAAGAATTCTGCAAGCACCATGCAGGCAACAGCTCTTCTTGTGCACATTCACTCGATTGTTCCACGAGGGGTTTGTGGAAACTAATCCAGAATGCCGTTGATAATGTAATTAACAATTTAACATTAAAAGATTTATTGGGACCCGAAAAACATCTTATCGAAAAAAAATCCGGCAGTGAAAAACAAGCGGTTCTGTAAACTTTTCCTCCTGCTAAACCGAACATTTATCGACCAAGTAAACAATCGATTTGTATTCAATGCCACTATGCAAAGAAAGTCCGATTTCACAAGTCTTGCTGGTTGAATACCCTGCCGAGCATGATGAGGGAATTGCCGGTTTCAGGTTTTTCAAAGCCGAGGCATTTAATTCGGGATAAGTAAATCCGCGATCGCCCGCAAAACCGCAGCACGTAACTTCTTTGGGAACAACCACATTAGTTACACAAGCCTCAGCAATACGTTTTAAAATTTCAACATCGTCCATTTTGGTTGTGCTGCAAGTAGGATGAATTGTAACAGTCTCTTCTTTTTTTACAATCTGCAACTTATCGAGCATAAATTTATCTATAAATTCTATAGAATCATAAATATTTAAATTTGTATTATTTTTAACCAATTCAAAACCTCTCATTGTTTTCACGCAAGGCGAAGTATCGAACACAACCGGATATTTTCCGTTTTCCGATGCCGTCAGTAAATATGTAGTGAGTTCCGTGGCTTTTTGATTTGCTTGCTTAACCAAACCTTTCGATGAGTAAGGCATTCCACAACAAAGGTTTTTTATATTGTCTGGATAAATCACCGAGTAACCTGCTTTTTCCAGCAAGCGGTGGAACACCGTAGCTTGAGAATTTTTTTCGGTACTGTCTTTCGGCAATCCCATCGTCCGGCTTATACAACTCGGGAAATATACTACTTTCGGTTTATTGTTTGTTATTGAAGAACCTATCAACAAATCGGCTCCCTTCGGTAAATACTTATTCCATTTGGGAATACGGTTACCGGATAATTTTCTTAATCCGCCCGAAATGCTTTCCATCAGATCACTACCCAAAACGGTATGCGCCACATGAACAAAATTCAGCAATATCCGTAAACCTTCCGTAACAAATTTGAAATTATTAGCGGTGAAAGAAGCAATTTTGGAACCGGTGGAAGTTATATTCTCCTTGCGCAATTTTTTTATCAGAGAACCGGTATCAATATCAACCGGGCAACTTAACTCGCATAACCCGTCCGTGGCGCATGTTTCGTTACCTTGATAATCGAACATTTTTTCCAGTTCAAGTTTTCTGGGTACATCCGATTTTTGGGCTGTCAACCTCGATATTTCACGGTAAACCGTAATTCGCTGGCGCGGGGTTAATGTTAAATCTTTGGAAGGGCAAACACTTTCGCAAAATCCACATTCGATGCACCGATCGATTAACGGATCGGCAACAGGTAAAGGTTTTAAATTTTTAATATGTACTTTATTGTCGTTATTTATCAATACGCCGGGACTCAAAATATTTTCCGGATCGAACAAATGTTTAATTTTCTTCATCACTTCGTATGCTTCGGCACCCCATTCATATTCGACAAACGGCGCCATGTTTCTGCCGGTTCCGTGTTCTGCTTTCAAAGAACCATCGTATTTATCGATAACCATTCGTGTCAGTTCATACATAAAAGATTCATATCTTTTAACTTCTTCACTTTTACTGAAATCGTGAAAAAAGACAAAGTGGATATTTCCCGACAGTGCGTGCCCCCAAATAATCGTGTCCTTGTAATTATGCTTTTCAAAGAGTTTTTGCAAATCGGTAACCGCTTCCGCCAATCTGGAAGTTTCGAAATTAATATCCTCAATAATTACAGTGGTTCCGGGCTCTCGTGTTTTGCAAACACTTGTAAATAAGCCTTTACGAACCTTCCACAATTTCAAATATTCGCTTTTAACCGTTGTAAATTCTACCGGCAAAACTTTATCGAGGTCATCCAATTCTTTTTTTATACGTAAAATATTTTCATTCAAAGTTTCCGTGTTGTCTGCCGAAGTTTCAATTAACAGTGCCGTTGCATTATCATCCAATGTTTTCAAGTATTCCGGCATTCCAGGTTTGTTCTCTACCGAACGCAAAGCCGTTCTATCCATAATTTCCGCGGCATCGACCGGAAGTTTTTTCAATCTCGGAATTGCATCGCAAGCTGCGCGGATACCGCTAAAAATTACCAAAGCCGAGGCTTTATTGGGTAAATCGGGTACCGTATTAAACGTAACTTCTGAAATGAAACCTAGCGTTCCTTCCGAGCCAATCATTAAATGTGTAATAATTTCAAACGGATCATCGAAATCAACCAACGAATTTAACCCGTATCCGGTTGTATTTTTAATTTTGTACTTTTGTCGTATCCTTTGGGTAAGAGCATGATTGGCTTTTACGGTTTGGCTTAACTTGGCAATACCTTCAATTATTTGCTTATGTGTATTTATAAAATCTTCTTTACTCCGTTCATCCGATGTATCCAGAATTGTCCCATCGGCAAACACAATCCGCATCGAAGCAATTGTGTTGTAACTGTTCCGCTCAATTCCGCTGGTCATTCCGCTGGCGTTGTTGGCAACAATTCCGGATATTGAAGCCGAATTTATCGATGCAGGATCGGGTCCGATTTTTCTGTTGTATTTTGCCAAGTGAGCATTGGCAAATCCACCTAAAATTGCGGGTTGGAGTTTGATTTTATTTCCATTGTCGAGAATCTGGTGACCGTTCCATGAATTATCGACTTTAACCAGAACCGAATCGGTGATTGCCTGACCGGAAAGACTTGTACCCGAGCCGCGAAAAGTTACCGGAATACCAAGTTCCCAACAGGTTTTCAGTGTTTCCGCAAGTTCGGATTCGTTTTTAACTTTAATTACCATCTGCGGAATCAAACGGTAAAAACTTGCATCCGTACCGTAGGCAAGTGTTCTAAGTGAATCGTGAAAAATTCTTTCTGCCGGAATTTTCTCTTTTAAACGGTTAAACAGTTCAAGATATTTGCCGGTAAGCATTAAAATTCCTCCTGAATTTATTTTCCGCAGACGAGTTCCACTTCTTCGATTGTTTTGGGAATGGGTTTACCAAGCACTTTTGCTCCGCCGCTTTCCACCAGAATATCATCTTCAATTCTGATTCCGCCGAAATTCTTGTACTCTTCAACTTTATCGTAATCGATAAAGTCGGGGTGTTTCTTTTCAGCTTTCCATTGATCAATTAATGCCGGTATAAAATAAATTCCGGGCTCAACCGTTACTACGTAACCGCTTTTCAATTCTTTCGCCAACCGCAGGTAAGCAAGTCCGAATTGATTACTGCGTTTAACTTTATCGTCGTAACCAACATAATCTTCACCGAAACTTTCCATGTCGTGAACATCCAATCCCATCATGTGTCCCAATCCGTGCGGAAAAAAGAGTGCGTGCGCTCCGGCAGCTACAGCTTCGTCCACATCACCTTTCATCAAACCGAGTTCTTTCAATCCCGAAGCAATTACCGTACTCGCTTTAATATGAACATCTTTGAATTTAACTCCTTCTTTAATCATTCCAATTGCTTGAAGCTGTGAATCGAGAACAATGTTGTAAATATCTTTCTGGCGTTCACTGAATTTACCGCTAACGGGAATAACCCTGGTAATATCGCTTGCATAATGCATATCTGTTTCGGCACCGGAATCGAGCAATGCGATATCGCCTTCTTTCATCAGGTTTCCGTAATATTCATTGTGCAAAATTTCTCCGTGCACGGAAAATATTGTTCCGAAAGAAGTGCCGGCTCCTTTTAAACTTGCAATTCCTTCAATCGACCGGGCAATATCTTTCTCATAAATTCCCGGTTTGGTTAATCTCATTGCCAAAAAATACATTTCGAAACTTATTTCCAAAGCCTTTTCTATTTCCGCAATTTCTTCCTTTATTTTCACCGACCTTTGCGAAACTACCGATTTTATCAGCTTTTCCGATACATATTTGTTTAAGAACTTTGCTTTTATTCCGGTAAGATCGCTCAGATAAATCAAGTTATCGGACCGGTATTGCGGAAGGAAATGAACCGTCCGGTGTTCACTAACGGCTTTGGCAACAATATCATTCAATTCAGGTAAAGATTTTGTCCGGCTCACACCAGCTTTACTTGCTTTTTCCGCCAACGGGGTATCCGGACCCATCCAAACAACATCGTCAACAGTTCTGTCGTTTCCGAATATAATTTCTTCATCTTTATCCACATCAATTATTGCTGCAAGATCGGGAAAATCCAAACCCCAGTAATACAAAAAACTGCTGTCTTGCCTGAACGGATACGGCATGCTGGAAAAATTCCGTGGAGAATTTTTATTCCCCAAAAACAAAATAATTCCCGAGCCAACCAGCTTTTTCAATTCCGTGCGCCTGGATGAATAAATTCCGGATTCAAACATTATTACCTCACAAATTTTTTAACGGTTCGTTTTATAAAACCAAAGTTAAGAAAATGAAAGATGTATAAAAAGGGAATATTCGCTTAAACTGCACGGAAACGATTTGTCATTACAGTTCTTGTTCATTAAATTAAATATTAAATAAGAATGAAACTGAATTGAAATAAAAATCGAAAAATCCGATAATGATTATAATTTACAACGAATCAGAAGGGTGAATATGAAAACCGTAAAAAAACACATAAACTTTTTACTCTTTTTATTCTCGGTTATTGCCGTAACGTTAATTTTTTCACAAAACGGTTTTTTAAATAAAACCGGTTTGCATATAAAAGAAAAAACCATATCCTCCGCTTCGCCAAAAGCTCCGTTTGAATTAAAAAAAGAACGGTATGAATTTTTCTTTAAAATGTTGAGGGATCCGGCAACCAACAAAATCCCGGAAAATATCCGTTCAAGGGAAATCGGGTATGCAAAAACACTTCCGGTCAGAAAGGAATTAGAGAAAATAGCAGGGGCAAATTTCATTTGGAAAGAAGCCGGACCAAAAGATGTTGGCGGGCGCACGCGTGCACTTGCCGTTGACGTTACAAATCCGGATGTGATAATTGCCGGTGGTGCTTCAGGTGGAATTTGGAAATCGACCGATAACGGCGCCACATGGGAAATGAAAACTTCGCCTAATCAAATGTACAGCATTACTTCAATTGCCCAGGATACAAGGGCGGGTCATACCAATACATGGTATGCAGTTGGCGGGGAATATCGCGGCGCCACTGCATCGGACAGAGGATACACGGCTTTTTACAGTGGCAACGGAATTTACAAATCAACCGATAACGGTGAGACGTGGAACTTAATTCCCGGCACTTCGAGTAATCCGGCAAAATGGGACAGTTACTACGATTGGGTTTCGAAGGTTGTTGTTTCGCCTGCTACCGGTTCGGTATTCATCGCATGCAACGGAATCGGAATTATGAAATCGTCCAACGGAGGAAGCTCGTTTAGCGTTGTACTGGGCGGGGTTAACGACCATTATTATTCCGATATAATTGCTTTACCGGACGGAACTTTGATTGCCGTTCTTTCACAAAAAGGATATAACTCAAATCCCGCAAATCAACCGGGTGTTTATAAATCCGGAAACGACGGGGCAAGTTGGACGAATATTACACCAAATTCATTCCCTGCAACTCATGAACGCAGTGTGTTGGGGGCAGCCCAGAATATTGTTTATGTTTTAACGAATGCCGGCAATGAGGATATTAAACTTTTCAAAATTGATTTGTCGGATAATTCCTCAGTTGATTTAAGTTCCAACCTGCCCAATTTTGCGGGCACAGGCGGAAAGATGGATTCGCAATCGAATTATAATTTGGTAATTGCCGTTAAACCCGACGATTCCAATTTTGTTTTGATTGGCGGCACTAGTTTGTTCAGGTCAACTGATGGATTTTCAACCCAACTAAATGATGCCAAAACGGAATGGATTGGTGGATATCACGCTACGGAATTTTTCTATCCGAATCATCATCCCGATCAGCATGCTTTGGTATTCGATCCTTCCGACCCCAACAAACTTTGGAACGGTAACGACGGCGGTTTGAGTTATACCACCGATATTACAAACGATTCGTATTCCGATTATTTTCCGTGGATAAACAAGAACAACGGTTATAAGGTCACCCAATTTTACACAGTAGCATTAGCAAGTTACGCCGACGATGAAAGAATTATGGGCGGAACCCAAGATAACGGTACACCGTTTTTTACTTACTACAGCGGACAAACAAGTAGTTCGGATGACCTAAGCTCGGGTGACGGTTCTCATGCCTACTTCGGTGCAAACTACGCTTATGTTTCAAGTCAAAACGGTAAAATAATGCGGTTAACATACAAGTCCGACGGTGCACCATATAATCCTTATACGGATGGAATCGGTTGGTCAGAAATTACACCGAATAATGCTACGGGTCAACTTTTTATAAATCCGTTTGTTATTGATCCGAATGATGAAAATAAAATGTTGTATCCTTCGGGAAACAGCTTATGGCGGAACGATAACTTGGCAAGCATACCGAATTTCCAAAACGGAACGAATACGGGTTGGACAAAATTAACAAACATCTCAATTCCCACGGGATACAATATAACCGCAATTGCCATTTCGCGGAACAATCCACAACATGTTTTATACTTTGGAGCGAGCAGTGATAACGGGGCTCCGAAAATATATAAATTAACCGATGCAAATACATCAACATCAAATGCAGCGGACATCTCCATTTCAGGCTCACCGAACGGAGCTTATGTTCACAGAATTGCGGTTAATCCGGAAAACGGTAATGAGATACTTGTTGTTTATTCAAATTATAATATTACCGGTTTATATCATTCCACCGATGGAGGAAACAGTTACTCGGCCGTTGAAGGAAACCTTACCGGAACATCTTCCAATCCCGGTCCGTCTTTAAGGTCTGCTACAATACTGCCGGTAGGCAGCGAAACGGTCTACTTGGTTGGAACAAGCACTGGTTTATATTCCACTACATTTTTAAATGGTTCCAGTACAATTTGGGTCCGGGAAAGCGACAACGGTATTGGAACTGCGGTAGTTGAATACGTTACTTCCCGTACGTCGGATAAAAAGGTTGCCGCCGGTACACACGGGCGAGGCGTTTTCACAGGCGATTTAAATGGAACAGTAGATATTAAAACCGATGCTCTTCCAAATGATTTTGTGTTGGAACAGAATTACCCGAACCCGTTTAATCCGTCGACCACCATTAAATATTCTTTGCCAAATGTAACATCACAGTTAGTGCGATTAAAAATATACGATGCACTCGGGAAAGAAATAGCTACATTGGTAAACGAAAAACAACCGGCGGGTAAGTATCAAATTACATTTAACACAAATGAAGTTTCCGGTGGATTACCCAGCGGTGTTTATTTTTACAAACTTACCGCCGGAAATTACAGTGCAGTTAAGAAAATGATTTTGATGAAGTAACATGTATTCAACCAAAGCCCGGTGCAATTGCCGGGCTTTTTTATTTAGCCGCGAATACACCCACAGATTTTCACGGATTAATGCATAGATTAACACGGATTTTTTCAATTCAAACGTTACGGTAAACACTTCCCGTCGAGCCGGAGTACGACACCCGTTTGTTTCACTTTTCAAGAACGAGTTTTCACTTATTTACCGCAACGGCTACAGTATGTATTTACTCAAATCCCTGTTCTTGACAATTTTATCCAGCTTTTCTTTAACCATTTCACCGGTTACTTCAATTGATTTGGAAGGAATTTCGTCGGGTACATTAAATAATATATCTTCCAAAAGTGTAGTTAGAATTGTGTGCAATCTTCTTGCACCGATATTTTCCACTTCTTCATTGACCAATGTGGCGGTTTTTGCAATTTCCCGTATTGCATCATCCCGGAATGTAATTTCCACACCTTCGGTTTTAAGCAATGCGGCATATTGCTTTAACAAAGCATTTTCCGGTAAAGTCAAAATTTTAATAAAATCTTCTTCGGTCAAACTGTTAAGTTCAACCCGTATAGGGAACCGCCCTTGAAGTTCCGGAATAAGGTCGGACGGTTTTGCAACGTGAAAAGCGCCGGAAGCCAAAAACAAAATATGATCGGTTTTAACCGGTCCGTATTTCGTATTAACCGTTGACCCTTCAACAATCGGGAGCAAATCCCTTTGCACACCTTCGCGTGATACATCGGGACCGCTTTTCGATTTATCGGAGCCTGCAACTTTATCGATTTCGTCTATAAAAACAATCCCCGAATCTTGCACTCTTCTAATCGCTTCTTTTTGCACTTCATCCATATCGATAAGTTTTTGTGCTTCCTCTTGCGATAATATTCTGCGCGCCTCTTTTATTGTTGTTTTCCGTTTCTTCCTTTTCTTGGGCATAATGCTGCCTACAATTTCCTGAATGTTTATGCCCATGTCATCCATACCGAACGGACCGAGGACTTGCATTCCAACTGCGCCGGTTGTGGTATCGAACTCTACCATTTTATCGTCCATCTCGCCTTTACGCAACTTTTCCCGCATCCATTCGCGGGTTTTCTCATTTTGAATAACCTCTTCCGAATTATCGCCAGCAGCCGTAACCGAACGTTTAACCGGGGGAATCAATAAATCCAAAATTCTTTCTTCGGCAAGTTTATTCGCTTTTTCCTTTACCAATTCCGTTTTTTCCTGCTTAACCATGTTAACAGCCAAATCGGTCAAATCCCTAATCATCGATTCGACATCTCTGCCAACATAACCTACCTCCGTAAACTTCGAAGCTTCCACTTTGTAGAACGGCGCTCCGGTCAGTTTTGCAAGCCGCCTTGCAATTTCCGTTTTACCAACGCCTGTGGGTCCAATCAAAATGATATTGTTAGGCATAATCTCATCCCGAATCGATTCATCCGCCATTTGTCTTCGCCATCTGTTACGCAATGCAATGGCAACCGCGCGTTTGGCTTCATCTTGACCTATAATATATTTGTTCAATTCTTTAACGATTTGCCTAGGCGTTAAATTTTCCATTTTAATTTTACTCATCTTAATACCTTATAACTAAATTACTTCAACATTAATTTTATCGTTAGTGTAAATACAAATATCCGCAGCGGTTTTCAATGCTTCGCGTACAATTTCCTCTGCAGACAGCTCCGAATATTTAACCAGCATTTTTGCGGCGGCAAGTGCGTACATTCCCCCCGAACCGATAGCGATAATGTTATCGTCCGGTTCAATAACATCGCCATTTCCTGAGACAATAAAAGTTTTATCTTCCGAAACCACCGCCAGCATTGCTTCCAGTCGCCTCAAGTATTTGTCCATTCGCCAATCTTTTGCCAATTCCACAACAGCTCTACTTACGTTTCCACTGTATTGCTCCAGTTTTTCTTCAAAACGGCCGAGCAATGTAAAAGCATCGGCGGCAGATCCGGCAAACCCCGTAAGTACTTTTCCGTTTAATAATTTCCTGATTTTTACCGAGTTGTGTTTAACCACCGTATTACCAAGAGTAACTTGACCGTCTCCCCCGATTGCCGCGGAACCGTTGTGAATTAAACCGATTATAGTTGTTGATCTTACTTTTTCTTTCAATTTTTCCTCTGAATTTTGTTTCCGAAAAATAAATAATTCTTTACTGAAACACGCAATATTTTAGGGCAAAACTTTTTCTCCCGACTTAAACGCGTTGAACCATTTATAAAACGGTGGCGTAACGGGAAATGCCAAAGTTCTACCGCCGAATCCGAAATATTTATAAACTAACATATTTATATTTTTTACTTTTATAGATTTTAATAATTCATTATTTATAGAAACGCCGTACTTTCCGGCAAGTTCAATTGCTTTGCCGGTCAGCACTTTTTCTATTTTTTTTGCTTTAAGTTTTAATTTTAATTTGTCCTTTATCTTTTCGAACGACTCCGGAGATTCGATTTGCGGTTCACGTTTACCTATAACTTTAAAAATCGAATATCCTTCGGGCAGTTCAAGGGGTCCGTAAATTTCACCGACCTCCAGCTCTCCGGCGGTTTTACCCAGTTCTCCGTACATTGTAACGGGGAAAAACCCGAACTCACCGCCTTTCTCCCTTGTCCATTTCCTTTTAGTATGTATTTTTGCAAGCTCACGGATATCTGCTCCTTCATTCAACTTTTTCAGTACTTCGGCTACAACATCCAAACTGTCGGTTAAAATTTCTATTATGTTAACTTCTTTTACGGGGGTGAATTTTTTATTTTTTTCCATAAAATATTTTTCAGCTTCTTCATCCGTTACGGTAACGGAACGAATAAGATTTCTTTTGTATAACTGCGCGAGATAATTATCGCGCCACATTTGTGTATACGGTTTAACATCAGGTGAAGAATTTAATCCTTTGCCGTATCCTTCCCTTGCCAGCAGTTCCATCTCAATAAATCTTTTTACTCTTGAGTTTAATTGCGCTGCAACGGTTTTGGGCTCAGTTGAAAAAGTGTAAAATCCTTCGAACATAAATTCACGCAGGAATTGTTTGAGAGTTACCTTTTTTCCGGGGAATTTGATAAACGGCATGTTTAGCGAGTCGCCACCGAATTCATGTTCGATATTAGTTAAATTATTTGAATCGAATATTATTTTTTCGCCTTCTCTAATTTTTGCAGAATTTCTATTCTTCTCCAATTCGGAAACCAGTTTGTCAACCAAACTCCAGAATATCGTACCGTCGGCACTTACTTGTTTGCCTTGAAAAAAATTACGGTAAAATTTTTGGTAAACCCTGTCTTCCGCCCTCTCTTTTTCGGTTTTGATTACCTCGCGTTTAATGTCTTCGAGCGATTTGTTTTTGGGCAACGTTTTTTCGCCGGTGCTTTGAAGTTTAAAAATATACCAACCGTCGGGAGATTGAATTGGCGCTGTAAATCCGCCGGGTTCAAGATTGTAAAGCGTATCTTCAACATCTTCGAACATTTTTCCGTATTCCACTTTGTACGGCTGTTCGAACGATTCGGTTCTTCCGCTCAGCAAACTCTCGAACGATGCTCCGTTTAACAGGCTTTTATAAATCCGTTCGATTTCATCCTTGTTTTGTGAATAAATGTAATTAACATTCAAAACCTTGCGGTATTTTTTTAAACCGGATTTTATTTTTTTCGGATCAACCGTAACATTATTTTGTATTTCGTTTTTATATAATGCATCCCGCACATACATTTTTTCCATCGCCGGAAAAGTATATCGCATTATTTCGGTTGTATCGAGCTTTAAACTTTCCGCTTCCTGGGCAAAAAGCTTTTCGGCAATAATTGTGTAAAGCAATTCTTTCTTTTTTTGATCGATATTGGTTTGGTTACGGTTCAACTGGGGCACAAATTCAAAACGTTCGACAAACTCTTTTACGGTTATATTTCTGTTTCCCGCTTTCGCAATGATTTTGTTTCCGTTTTGTGCATTGGAAAAACCACTGAGCAGAATAAGAAGAACAAGGGAATGTTTAAGTAATTTCATTTTTTTCGCCAGTGTATTTCTGAGTGAAAATTTTATACGGCACAATAGCCGGCACATTCTTTTTATAGTCAATGTATCTTACACCGAACCTTTCGATAAGTTTCTTTTCTTCGAACTTCGATCCGATTACAAAATAAGCCGTCATTGCCAAAAAGAAAATCAAGTAGAAAAAATCCATTTGGGGGCGCAAACCCAAAAACAATATTGAGAAAAAATAAATGGGATGCCTGCTGTAATGAAAAGGACCGCGCACAATAAAAGTTAAACGTTCGTCAAGCTCTCCGGGATTGTACGTCCCGTTAAAATATCTTTTTATTTGGGTTATTCCCAAAAATTCTTTCGCATCCACAAAAGAAACAGCCCACAAAAATCCGGCTAAACTTAAAATTTGTAATATCAGAATTATAATATCATAAGGATAATCCAAATCGTAAATGTAAACATCGGGTTTCGGGGAAAAATAATAAACAGCTAAAAAAATTATTGTGGAAAACAGATTATAAAACAATCTGTAAAAAGCGATTTTATTGCCGTACTTTTGCAAAATCCAACGTTTTACTTTATTAGAGGCAAGCACGGAATGTGAAATTCCGAATATTGCGAACAGTCCGGCAATAACAATGCCGTCTAAAATTAAATTCATAATTCCTTTCTTAACCTGGCAACGGGAATTTTCATTTGTTCCCTGTATTTTGCCACCGTTCGCCTCGCAATGTGAATGCCTTTTTCTTTCAACATCTTGGCAATTTTATCGTCGCTGTACGGCATGTTTTTAGGTTCGTTATCGATTATTTCTTTTATTAATTCTTTAATATGTTTGTTGGATATTTCACTGCCCGAATCGGTGGAAAGACCTTCGCTGAAAAAGTATTTCAATTCGTGTATTCCAACGGGACTTTGAACATACTTGCCGTTTACAACCCTGCTGATTGTGGAAATATCCATCCCTATTTCATCGGCTATATCTTTGTAAATCATCGGTTTCAATGCTTTCGGACCATATTCGAAAAAGTCGTATTGCTTTTCGACAATTGCCCGCATAATTTTCATAAGTGTTTCGCGGCGTTGCTGTATTGAAGCAATAAACCATTTTGCCGATTCGAACTTTTCCCGTAAAAATTTATGTGTTTCCTTTTCGCGCTTGCTGATTTTACGTTTGCGCTTTTTGCTGTTCAACATCTCCAAATATGTTTTGCTTATCGTAACCGAAGGAACGCTTCTGTCGTTAAGTGTGATTATGTAATTATCATCAACCTTTTCGATAATAAAATCGGGTGTAATTTGATTTGCTTCCGGTGTATCTATCGAACCGGCACCGGGTTTAGGGTTCAGCTTTTGGATAAGATCCAAAGTTGCTTTCAGCGTTTCGCGGCTTAAATTCATTTTTTCTTGAATCACATTGAAACGTTTATTTACGAAATCATCGTAATGCTCACTTAAAATTTTCTCGGCCAAATAAGAGTAATACGGATCGAACGAAGAATTGCGGATTTGTACCAATAAGCATTCTTGCAAATTGCGCGCCGCTATTCCAACCGGTTCGAGTGTTTGAATTTTTTGCAGTACTTTTTCGGCATCTTCCAACGATACTTCAACATGTTCGAACAATTTCAAATCTTCAACTATTTTTTCCAAATCTTCCCGGAAATATCCGTCCTTATCCAAACTGCTGATAATCACTTCACCAAGAATTATTTGTTCTTCGGGCAAATCGAGCATGTGCAATTGTTCGAGCAATCTTTCCTGCAACGAAACCCGCACGGGCGATTGCGGGTGTACATTGTCTTCATCGTCCGGACTACGGTTAATTCTGTTCTCTTCTATTTCGTCTTCATTCATAAAATCTTCAACGTCAAACTCGTCTTCGGTTTGTTCAACCGTTTCTTCCACTGTATCATCGGCTTTTTCTTCGGGCGATTCATCTTTTTGATCGAGTGTAAGTTCCATCTCCTCCGTTTGGGTTTCTTCCAAAATCGGATTGAGCTCCAATTCCGTCTTTATCCTCTGTTCCAAAGCCAGTGTGTTCAATTGCAATAATTTTTGATATTGTATTTGTTGCGGTGAAAGTTTTTGCGTTTGTAGTAACTTTTGATTTAACGATAACATTTTTTATTTCCCGTTTACTTCCTTTAATTTTGAATAAAATTGCTTTCCGTAATTTCTGATTAATGCATTTTTGAGAAAATCGAGAACTTTAACGTTCTCTTTACTGCCTTTTTCCACTGCAGGCTTGCATTCCTGATATTCCTCGTATCGCAAAACAGGTCCGCCGAATTCCGAAACCCTTACCGGAAACAAATGACACGAAACCGGTTTGGGAAAATCTATTTCCCCTTCGTTATATGCCTTTTCTATTGCACACTTTGCAATATCACCATCGTAATAAACAAAAACGCAATCCTTACTTTTAATTGAACGGACAAGTAACGTTCCTTCTTTCTTTTCCCAAAACCCGTTTTTCTTAATTTCTGCAACACTTTTGGGCGATAAATATTTATAAACTTTATCTAAAACCGGTGTAATTTCCTCAATCTCATCATCAAGCAAAGGTGCGCCGTAATCACTTTTCATCGTACAACAAGCGCCTTTACATTTTGCAAGATCGCAAACAAATTTGCGTTCGAAAAGTTCCCGGGAGACCAAAATCCCGTTTATATCGTAAAATTTACCGTTCATAATGTTTGGAATGCTTTTTGCTAAAATAGTAAATTTAAAATGTTTTACAAAGTTTGGTGAATTTTACGGCTACTGTCAAACGTTACGCTCCGGTTTACCGCCCAAAATTAAAATAGTACTTGTATATCTCTTATAAAAATGTAGATTTACTAATATAAAATTTTATTTGTTTTGTAAATCGAATTGAATTGTTTCATTTAGCATAGGAGAGAATATGGCAATTATAAAACCGTTTAATGCAGTCCGCCCCGATCCGAAAGTTGCCCATTTGGTAGCAAGTGTTCCATACGATGTGGTTAACAGAAAAGAAGCCGCCGAATTGGCGAAGGGCAATCCGGTAAACTTTTTAAGAGTTACACGTTCCGAAATTGAACTTGACGAAAGTGTAGATCCGTATGACAAATCCGTTTATGAAAAAGCCCGCGAGAATTACCTCCGTTTGAAAAAAGAAGCTCCGATGCTGCAAGATGATACGCCGCACTTTTATTTATACAAACTCGTTTGGGGCGAGCAAGAGCAAACGGGAATTGCCGCAACTTTCTCCGTTGAAGATTACAATAACGACGTAATAATGAAACACGAAAAAACAAGAAAAGTAAAAGAAGACGATCGCACGAATCACATTGTTACCACTAAAGCCCAAACCGGCGCAGTATTTTTAACGTACAAAGGTGTTGGTAAAATAAACGAAATTGTTGACAAAACCGTTCGCGAAACGGAACCCCTTTATGATTTTACAGCCCCCGATTCGGTAAAACATACTGTTTGGATTTTACCCGACGAATATAACGAAACGATTCAATCCGGAATAGCAAATGTAGATAAATTGTATATTGCCGACGGTCACCACCGCGCGGCAAGCGCGGCAAGAGCGCAAAAAGTTTTGGCGGCTAACAATCCCAACCACACTGGAAACGAGGAATATAACTTTTTCCTTGCCGTATTGTTTCCGGCGGAGCAATTGAAGATATTGCCATATAACCGTGTGGTGTTCGATTTGAACGGAAACACGGAAGAAGAATTCCTTGAAAAAGTAAAAGAAAATTTCACGGTAGAAAAAACGGACAATCCCTCTCCGCAAGAAAGAAGAACAACCGGGATGTACTTAAACAAACAATGGTATTTGTTGAAACCGAATGAAAACGTAAAAGAAGGCAAAACCGTTGGGGAAAATCTCGATGTAAGCATACTACAAAATTATTTACTTCAGCCGGTTTTGGGAATTGACGATCCCAGAACAAGTGATAAAATAGATTTTATCGGTGGTATACGCGGAACGGAAGAATTGGAAAGACTGGTAAACGAAGGCAAAGCAGCCGTTGCATTTTCCATGTATCCCGTTTCGGTGGATGATTTGATAAATATTTCCAACGCCGGTGAAACAATGCCTCCCAAATCGACTTGGTTCGAGCCGAAATTACGGGACGGTCTGCTGGTGCATGAAATTTAGATTAATAAATTAGATAATTGTAAATATAGGTTTTAATTAATAAAATTATAAGGAATCCGGATATGGAAAAAAGAGTTTATAATTTCAGTGCAGGTCCCTCCGTTCTACCCGAAGAAGTTTTGAAACAAGCGCAGGAAGAACTGCTCGTTTACCCGGGCGCCGGAATGTCGGTTATGGAAATGAGTCACCGTTCGAAAAATTTCAATGATATATTTGTTGCTGCGCAAAACGATTTGAGAAAATTATTGGACATTAGCGACAATTACACAATACTGTTTCTGCAAGGCGGCGCAACACTGCAATTTTCGATGGTGCCGCTTAACCTTATGCCGCCGGCAAACAAAGCCGATTACATAGTTACCGGTGCATGGTCGAAGAAAGCGGTCAAGGAAGCCAAACGCGTTGGTGAAGTTAATATTGCCGCAACTTCGGAAGATTCCAACTTCACTTACATTCCGAAAGAATTTAACTTAAGTGAAGATGCCGCTTACGTTCATTTTACTTCGAACAATACGATTTTCGGAACTCAATTCAAAACCGAACCGGAAACCGGAAACATACCGCTGGTTTGCGATGCTTCATCCGATATACTTCATAAAAAAATTGATGTTAACAAGTACGGATTAATTTACGCCGGTGCACAGAAAAATATGGGTCCGGCCGGAGCAACCCTTGTAATTATCCGTAACGATTTGCTCGAACGATCTTCGGATGAACTGCACACTTATTTGAATTATAGCATCCATGCAAGTAAAAATTCACTTTACAACACTCCACCTGCTTACACGGTTTATATAATAGGATTGGTTTACAAATGGCTGTTGAACATGGGCGGACTTGACGAAATGTATAAACGGAACGTGGAAAAAGCGGAAATTCTTTACAATTACATTGACGAAAGCGACGGATATTACCGCGGTACCGCTGCTAAAGAAGACCGCTCGCTTATGAATGTAACATTCAGAATGGCAACCGAAGAATTGGAGAAAAAATTCATTGCAGAAGCTACGGAAAAAGGTTTTGTAGGCTTGAAAGGTCACCGTTCGGTGGGAGGATTGCGGGCTTCAATTTATAATGCTTTCCCTAAAAAAGGCGTGGAAGATTTGGTTCAATTTATGAGCGATTTCAAAAAAAATAATTAAATTTAATCCGCCGGTTTTTCTTTCCGGAAACCGGCGGCAAACCAGAGGCGCTTATGAAAAACATAATGTTACTTTTGCTGGCAATCGCATTTCTTTTTTCCTGCTCGAAAGAGGAGAAAAAACTTACACTTAAAAATCCGGAGGTCTTTTCGTTTTACGTGGACGATTCGTGGGAAGTTACTGCAACCGCCTTCGCAGAAGGTTTTAAGGTAAATAAAAACGGTGATAATAATTACGTTAACCTCTTTTATCAAGTAGATTTGATTACTCCGGAAGGTGATACAGTTAAACAAATAGATTTGGGAACGATTGAAGAAGTTCAAAAAGATGAAGAGGAAGAGGTGAAAATAGAATCGCAAATCGCTTTGGGTTCTAATTTCAAAGAAGGAAAATACAAACTGGTTATCGACGTAAAAGATTTACTCTCCAATCAAGAAACCAAAACCGTTAAAGAAATAAATCTAACAAAAGAATAGGTGAATAAAATGGATGTTTCGAAAATAATGAAAGAAGCATCTGGAATTGCCAGGCAAGCGGGGAAAATAGGCAGAACGGCAGGTAAAATTGCGGGGAGGAATGTGGAGCTTTTCACCGGTGCATCTAAAAAAACGATTAAAAAACTTGCCAAGGATGCCGAAAAAGATTTGGATGAACTGGAAAATCAATTTGCGGATTTCCAAAAATCGGTGAAAAAGGCAATTAAGAAAATCAAAAAAGAGTTGAAGGATATTTAACAGCTCTGTACTTATCCCGTTTACAGCGAATACCCCGATTTTCACCGGTATTTTTATTGCAATTGCCAAAACGTTTACTCCTGTTAATCCGGAGTATTACAGTACAAGTTAATATTTGTATTCATCGCCTAATTTGTCATTCCCGCAAAAACGGGAATCCCAAAGGTATTATTATTGTAATTTTTTTATTTTAAATATTTTGAAAACTTATTAATTTATAAATCAAGTAATAGATTATATCTTACATACATTATGGGATATTTAGAATTATCCACAACCGAACTGGCAAAAATTGTTTCTTCCGCGTTCGCCGTTGACATAACGAATGCTAAGGGCTTATCGAACGGAATATCATTTGATATCGAACCGGGGATAAAACTTCTTCCGAAAACCATTCCTCTTAAGATTGTATTTGTTGAGTTTGATGATGAAAACGAAATTCTCATCTTCGAAATTCTTCCTAACAAAGACAGTAGAATTCTTAGAAAAAGCTTTGGACTCATGATGAAAACGCTTCCGAAATTGCTATCGGACGATATGCCGGAAGGAATAGAACTTGAAAATAATTATTTATACATAATGCCTTCGGAAATATTTTATCAACCGGGAGTGGAAATATATATAACCGATGCAAAATTGAAATCTAGAAAATTGCAAATCAGTTTCGATATCGATTATGAGTGATAAAATTTTCCAGTGGTGTGTGGACATTCTTGAATTTATGGCCGATAAGTTAAATATAAGCTATCAAAAATTAAACGTTATTCTTTTTGTGGTTATTATGCCTATTGTATTTATTGTGCTTTTGGTTTTACTTTTTATCAAGTGCGGATAAATACAAAGATTCCAATATGTTACTTAACCCATCGTCAACCAATTCCGGAAATTCGATTTACATTCCATCCACTTCAATCCCCGATTATCAATTACCGGTCACTGATTACTCATCACAGATCACTGATTTCACCCGGAATTTATATCCGCAGTTCGAAAAAACCGCGTTACGTTTTTACCGCTTCTTCTAACGGATTTAGTTTTTCATCCTTATAAATTAAAACCCGCCCAGAAACGGCATAAATTTCGCTCCGATAAACATTAACAAACCGAATCCGATCCACAAACCGAAAATCATTATGAAATACTTACCCGTGCTATCGGATTTAAACATCTTCGCATAAGCAACACTAACAACGGCATAAAACCAAATTGCGAAAATATCGAGTTTGCTCAGAAGAAACCCTGCTATTGTTGTCCGGTCGTAATCGAGTAATGTTGCAAGACTCAAATCCATGAACGGTCTGTCCATCGAAAGCGCCAAAATAACCAACACAATAACTTGCACTATTGAAATATAATGTGGCAGACCGTAAGCAACCATGGAAGTTGAGTAAGTTCCATCACCACCGAGTGCAAATTTTGCAAATAGAAAAAATATTCCGGCAATGATGAAAAATGTGATAAACGTATATAGCAGAGGACCGACGAAAGAGAGAATCGGACTGCCCATGCTTCTTTCCATATTATCGCGGATTTTTTCAAGTTGTTCATCCGCTTTTTCCTGGGTAAGCTTCCCCGATTCAACCGCTTTTTGCAGATTTTTTTCAACTCGGGTAATCGACTTTTCCATAACTATCGATTTGATAACCGGATTACTCATCATTGCCAAATTGGCTGCAACCGAAACAATTATCAATAAAATTATAGGAATCAACCAATCGGAATTTTTAACCGCAAATTTTGAAATTACCGAAAAAGTTTTTGCCGGCTCGGTAAATACTCCCACCATTTTATCAATGTGACTTAATTCCTCAATTTGTTCGTTAGCGGAAGCTTGTTCATTCATTCCGTCCATTATTTTCTCCTTCTGTTGTTCACAAACGTAAATTTTAATTTACTAATATAAATATTTACGGATAATAAGACGTATCAAATTTACCTCCGTTTCATTGGGTTTTGAAAACTATGATTCCCGCCAAACCTTGTGTAAATATAATACTTAAAACCGTCAACGGCATCCAAAAATCACCTATTTTTATTCCGTTAAGTTCAAAACCGGAGAGATAATAAATTGCAACCACAAACAAAATCGATAATCCCAAAGTCAAATTGCCTATTTTGTAAAATAATTGCTGCTCCCGCTCATCCAATTCCGGTACTTTTTTTATTCTCATTAAAACAGGCAACAAAGCAAATAACGCAAATAAAGAATAACCTTTTTCTCCGAAAAAGAAAATTCCGGCAGCACATATTACGCTTGCAATCACTTGAAAATAAAATCTGAATAACATTTTTATTCCTCCTCCGATAGTTGAAAAATATCTTCCACACGGCAGTTTAAAACTTTTGCCATTTTTAAAGCCAGTTTTACGGACGGATTGAATTTCCCTTTTTCTATTGCATTAATCGTTTGTCTGGAGACCCCCGTTTTTTTTGCCAATTCTTCTTGTGTGATGTCTCCGTTTTCCAATCTTTTCAATTTTAATTTGTTTGTAAGTTCTTTTTCCATAACCTCCTCAATTTTCCACTCCAAATGTAATGATTTCTTTACAAAATGTCAAGTAAACTTTACAATTTTTTTGAATTAAAAATACCAAACTCAATATATTTTGCTTGCCAAAGTAGGTTCAATAAAGTATGTTTCAAATAAAAAAGGTAATTTTTATGAAAACGATAATCGAGCCGTTCAAAATCAAATCGGTCGAACCGATCAAATTTACCACCCGCGATGAACGTGAAAAAATATTAGAAAACGCCGGATACAATCCGTTTTTAATTCATGCTGAGGACGTTATAATAGATTTACTAACCGACAGCGGAACATCGGCAATGAGCGCCAAACAATGGTCGGCAATTATGGAAGGAGACGAATCTTACGCCGGCTCGAAAAGTTTTTACCGGTTTGAATCGGTTGTAAAAAAAATTACGGGACATAAAATTGTAATTCCAACTCATCAGGGAAGAGCGGCGGAAAAAATTTTGTTTTCAATTGTTGGGGGTAAAGGCAAATTCATCCCGAATAACACACACTTCGATACGACACGCGCAAATGTTGAATTTACCGGAGCCGAAGCGGTCGATTTATTGAATGAAACGGGCAAACATCCCGAAATCAAAGCCGATTTCAAAGGAAATATGGACGTTGAAGCTCTGGAAAATTTTATCCGGAAAGCCGGGAAAGAAAACGTTCCCCTTGTGATGATTACAGTTACGAATAATTCCGGCGGCGGTCAACCGGTTTCAATGCAAAATATAAGGGATGTAAAATCGGTGTGTGAAAAATACGGTATTCCACTTTTCCTCGATGCTTGCCGGTTTGCCGAAAATGCCTACTTCATTAAGAAGCGGGAAAAAGGTTACAAAAATAAATCGATTCTGGAAATTGCGCAGGAAATGTTTTCTTATGCCGACGGGGCAACAATGAGTGCAAAAAAAGATGCACTTGTTAATATCGGCGGATTCCTTTCGATGAACGACGAAAACCTCGCAACTCAATGCCGGAATTTACTGATTGTTACCGAAGGTTTTCCCACTTACGGTGGACTTGCCGGGCGCGACCTCGAAGCGGTAGCACAAGGTCTCGAAGAAGTGCTCGACGAAAATTACCTGCAATACCGTATCCGCAGTACCGAATATTTGGGTGAAAAACTTACTTCGGCCGGAATTCCGATAATCGAACCGCCGGGCGGACACGCAATTTACATCGATGCAAAAAGGTTTCTGCCTCATGTTCCGCCTCATCAATATCCGGGACAATCGATCGTTTGCGAAATTTACATAAACGGTGGTGTGCGCGCTGTGGAAATAGGAAGTGTTATGTTCGGGAAATATCACCCGGATACCGGCGAACTTATTTCCCCGCCAATGGAATTGGTAAGACTCGCAATACCGCGCCGCGTTTACACACAAAGCCATATCGACTACGTGGCGGAAGTTTTAATAGAAACTTTCGAAAAAAGAAATAAATTGAAAGGTTACGAAATCGTTTACGAAGCACCGGTTTTACGGCATTTTACGGCTCGATTTAAACCTTTAAAGTGAGAGACAAAATGAATTTTATTCCATACTTTAAATTTTCTGACGGGAACCAAATTTGGAGATTGCTAATTTCCGGTTCGGACAAGTTGATTGTTGAAACCCGCAACACGGCTAAAAAAGAAGTTTTTTTCAGCTGCATCGATCTTGAATCGGGCGAAGAATTATTCAAAGATTTACAGCTTGAGGAAAAATACTGGATTGGTATTGAAAAAATTCACGACGATATAATTTTCTTTCACCGGTTCGTAAAACCCGATATGCCCGGACACCGCGAAATTATTGCATTCGATATCAATTCCCAAAAAATTTTGTGGCAAACAAATGAATTTACATTCCTGTTTATTTACAACGATAAACTTTATGCATCCAAAGAATTGTTTGAAGGGAACAAATTTTTTATTTTGGATTATAAAACGGGTGCGGTTATAGACGAACTTGATACTGACATGAACGAACTGAACAGCCTGAAGAATATTGCGGAACAAGAAACCGATTACGGCAATTATGTTTTCACTGAAAAATTCGAAAACGACAACCCTCATATTCCGGAGAAAATCAAAAACTATATAAATAAAGAGACAGAGGGAAAAATATTTGTAGGAAATATCGAATTTGCCGGTATTGAAAAATTGCTTTTGTTCAATTTTCACGAAAGAACCGGTGAGGATAAGTTAACAAATAAATTTTACGCTATCGATACAGATTCGGGTGAAACATTATTTTCCGATATCCTAAATTTGAATACAAACGCTTATGCACCCGATTCGTTTTTCTGCTATAAAAATTTTGTATTGGTCTTAAAAGAAAAAAAAGAAGTAGCTGTTTTTAAAACCGGTTGAATTTTCAATTAGAGGGGGGACAGAAGATGGCGATAACCAATCTTGAAGAACGTAAAATTCTTTTAAGTGCAGCCCGGAAATCCATACAATCCATTTTTACCGGCGAAGAAATTCAAACACCCGATTATGAAAAATATCCGGTTCTGAAAAAGCATCTCGGTGCTTTTGTCACTCTTACAATAAATAAACGTTTACGCGGATGTATCGGATATATAACATCGGACAAACCGCTTTTTGAAACGGTTTGCGATGCCGCTATTAGTGCCGCTATAAACGATCCGCGTTTTCCACCTCTATCCGGAAACGAACTGGATTTGATTGATATAGAGATCTCAATCCTTTCCGAACCGTTCCCGATGAATTCGTACGACGATATTATAGTTGGCAAACACGGATTGATTTTGGAAGAACCGGGCAGAAGAGCTTTGTTATTGCCGCAAGTCCCGATAGAACATAACTTGAACAAAGAGCAATTCCTGAGCGCTCTTTGCGAAAAAGCCGGACTTTACGGTGATTGCTGGAAACAAAAACAACTTAAAATAAGTCTTTTTACTGCGGAAGTATTTTCGGAAAAAGAATTGGGGGTGAAAAATGAATACAATTAGGAAACCTGCGGTTGCCGGTATGTTTTATCCCGGCGATCCCGGCCAATTGGCAAAAGAAGTTGAATTGTTACTTGAATTATACAAACCGGCAAAGGACTACGGTAAAGTTTACGGATTGGTCGCACCACATGCAGGTTATGTCTATTCGGGTAAGACCGCTGCCTACGGTTACAATACACTTGCAGGAAAAGATTATAAAACGGTCGTGGTAATTTCACCCAGTCACAGGGAATATTTCCCGGGCATATCAATTTACAGCGGCGATGCTTACGAAACACCGCTGGGTATAGTAGAAATCGATAAAGAACTCCGCGAAAAATTGATTAATAACAGCAAAACGATATTTGCCGGTGTGCAAGGTCACCGCGCCGAGCACGCATTGGAAGTTCAACTTCCGTTTTTGCAAACCGTATTGAAGGATTTTAAACTTTTGCCCGTCGTTATGGGCGATCAAAGCAGAATTTTCGTGGATGAATTGGCAAACAGCTTGGCGGAATTCACAGACGATAATACTTTAATTGTTGCAAGTTCCGACCTTTCCCACTTTTATCCGCGCACTCAAGCCGAAATATTGGACAGCCGTGTTGAAAAACATATTAACGATTTTGATTACGAAGGATTACAGAACGATTTGGAGCGCAGAACTTGCGAGGCATGTGGCGGCGGCGGTATCGTTTCTACATTGAAAGCATTGGATATGAAGGATGTTCAACATTCCGAAGTGATTTACCGGAACGATTCCGGAGAGACGACCGGCGATACTTCTGAAGTTGTTGGATATTTGTCCGCTGTTATGTATAACTGAACGGAAAA
>JALSTB010000149.1 GCA_026983955.1 Melioribacteraceae bacterium | reverse complement strand
TTTCAATCCGTCCCCCAAACAAACAAAACGTTCAGGGTAATAAAGAAAAAATTAAGCGAAGATTACAACAAACTACCCGACAAACCCGGAGTTTACTTTTTTCAAAATTCAAAAGGGAAAATTTTTTACATCGGGAAAGCAAAATCGTTGAAGAAACGTGTACAAAATTATTTTTCGAACACCGCACCGCGCAAAGCCAAAAAGATTGTACGGCAATCATCCCGTTTGGGCTTTCAAACAACAAAATCGGAATTAACGGCGCTTCTTGCCGAAGCGGAATTGATTAAAAAGCATAACCCTCCGCTTAACACTTTACTAAAAAAATACACCAGGAGTTATTTCATACAAGTTACCAATACCAGTCAATTTCCAATTGTGAATGTTTCTTCAAAATTCAATTTCGACGGTAACGATTATTTCGGACCTTACAGCAACCGTAATGTTGCCAACGATATAAAAGAGATAATCGATAAAACATTTCAACTTCGCGAATGCAACGACAGAGAATTCGGCAAAAAAACAAAATGCTACCTTGCCGATATTGAACGTTGCCTTGCTCCTTGCGTTTTTCCCGGAATAGAAGATGAATACAATGCGGAAATTGAAAAAGTTTTCGAGTATCTCTCCGGTCAAAACCAGTATGCGGTAAACAGATTGTTGAAAAGAATGAGATATCTTTCCGGTAAAAAAAGGTACGAAGAAGCAGCCGTGGTGAGGGATTCAATTGAAAACATTTTGAACCATTTGAACCGCTCGTCAATATTAGCCGAACCGGTAAACCGTGCGAAAGTATTGATTGAAATCAAAGATTCGGCGGAAATTGATTATTTGCTTATGCTGGAAGGTAAAATTCTGATTAAAGATTATTTTGTCCCCGGCAATTTGAATTTTGAAACGGCTTTGGAAGAGTATTTTTCCGGAACGGTTAACATTTTCAACGAATTGACGGCTGAAGATTTGGAGAAGATGAAAATATCTTTGTCGTGGCTTGTAAAAAACCGGAATAAGGTAAAAATCCATTACCTTAAAAATTACCGGACATTCGAGGAATTGGTTAATTCTCTAAAATTTTAGATAAAAATTATCAATAGATAAACTATCGTGGAAATTAAAACGGGAGCAAATCCCCAAATAGCATATTTCCTCAAATCTTTCGAACCCATTGTTGATGCAATTACCGCTTTCACCAAAGTATTCATTCCAAAAGCAATGATAACAGCATTAGCCGCCACTTCAACAGGAATGGTTCTTTCCACCATATCGACCAACGACAAGGCTATTGCATCCAAATCTGCAATACCGGCAAAGAAACTTGTGTAGTAAATACCTTCATGACCGAAATATTGATTCGCTGCCGCTGAAACGAATAAAATAATTCCGAACAAAATTCCGAATTTAATCGCAAACATAACTCTGAACGGGTTTTGTAATTCTATATCTTGTGCAACCATAGCACTTTTTTTCGACCAGACCATTCTGCTTACAGCCAGACCAATAATTGTGAAGACCGTAACGGGAACAATTAAACTGTCCGCAAAATCATAATTCAATACCGCCAGTATAACCCAAATACGCGGGAACATAATTGACGATGCCAACACACTTCCGGCGGCAAGGTTACGCGAAAGGTGCGGCATGTTTTTACTTTGCCCGGCAAACGAAGTTGTTGTTGCCGTGCTCGATGCAATTCCACCCAGCACCGAGAGAAGAAAAATTCCTTTGTTGGCTCCAATCAACTTG
>JALSTB010000148.1 GCA_026983955.1 Melioribacteraceae bacterium | reverse complement strand
GTTATCAGGTGGAAAACCAGTTGAAAATAAAGTAAAGTCAAAAACTTTAAACTCTAATGGTAAAAATGACAAACTGCGGTTCCAACCGGATAACGGAGTGAATGAAACGGAAAAAGTTAAAGAACAGAATAATATTAGTAAAAAAACACAACCATCGAAAGACGCATTGAATATTACACCGGATGAAAAATCCGTTCAGAACAAGGAAAGGGGAATTCAAGCTGTACGGGTAAAAAGTGGAGATGAAGTAAAGCACCATGAAAACATTGTTAAAAGCGGTTCCATTAAACCTGAGCAAGAACTAACCAAAAAAGAAAATTTAACGCGACACACCGTTGAAAGGGATCAGGAAAAAATTAAAACGGAAAAAACGATAAACCCGGAAAAGAATGAAAATCAAAAGGTAAAGGAAGCTGCCGGCGAAGAAAGTAAGAATGTCAAACTTCCGGAAATGCCAAAGACGGAAAAAGGAAAAATCAGACGTTTGGCAAAAAATCATGATAATCAACCTGTTGAAAAAGTGGAAATTAAACATAAACAGACACAAGTTATTCAAGAAAACAGACAAACAGCGCTTGTGAACACCGAACATGATACCCGTGAAAAACAGGCAAGTAACAACAACAAAAGTAATGAAAAAACGGTTGATAAACCTGCGCATCAAGCACAAAATATCTCCGGAAATGAAAATAAAAACAAATCTAAGGATTTTTCAAATTCACACAATCAAAATACAAATGATATACAATTAAAAGACACTGTGAAACATCATAACTCCAAACCGGATTTCAGTCAAGTACTTGAAAAATCCGATTTGCATAAACCGGAAACGGCGCAAGTTAGTCAAAGGCAAGAAAGCGTTTTGAAAACCGTTAAATACACCGAGCTTTTCAAGGAAGTTTCCAGGTTTATTCAGAAGAACGAAAAATCTTTTATGGTGCTTGAACTTGAACCGAAACATTTGGGAAAAGTAAATATAACATTGGATTCGTCGAGTCATTCTATAAAAGCTCATATCCAAGTTGATAACCCACAAACCAAAACTCTGCTTGAAAACAATTTGGATGAGTTATTCTCAAATTTAAATAAAAACGGAATTCAGTTGGGTAGTTTGGATATTTCATTGAATGATGCAAACAGGCAACAAAATGAAAATTTAAAGAACAATAAAAAAGCCGGTAATTTTAATTTGGAAGATCTTGATACTGACTTAAATGAAAAGCCGGGAATGAAATATTACGGCTATAACACTTATGAATACTTAGCATAGCGGGGTAAAGAAAATGGAAGGAATAACATCATTATTAAATCAAAATACACCGAATTTCGGACCGCAAGGCAAGAGCGCACTTGGCAAAGACGATTTTCTGAAATTGATGATGGAGCAGCTCAAAAATCAAGATCCGTTGGAACCACTTGACAGTAGTAAATACACTGCACAGTTGGCTCAATTCAGCAGTTTGGAACAATTATCCAACATGAACGATACGTTAAATCAAAGCATTGATGCTAACTATTTATTGACTCAAGCGGTAAACAACACTTTAACTGCTGCGTTGATCGGTAAGGATGCAAAAGTAAATTCCAATTCAATTGATTTTAACGGTCAATCCAAGGCGCAATTCGGTTACACGTTACCTACAAGTGCAACCACCGTAACGGTAAAAATTCTTGATGCAAGTGGAAAAGTAGTTAAAACATTTGATAATGTTCCCAAAACGGCAGGTGAGCATAAACTATCTTGGGATTTTACCGATAATGATGGCGAAAAAGTTGCTACCGGTCAATACACATTTAGTGTAGAGGCTACCGGGGCAAACGGCGAACCGATGGTTATTGATACTTACAGTATTGGCATGATAGAAGCGGTCAGATTTACCGAAAACGGAACGGCTTTGGTTGTTAACGGAGCCGAATATTCTCTCAGTGATATATTTGAAATTTTACAGTCGTCAAATTCTTCAAGTAAAACGGCAACCAAGGATTTTGAATCATGGCTGAAATCATAAATGGAGTGAAAGTACCGTTTATTCCGGTAATTCCGGACAGCGGAATTAATCGACCGAAAACCGTTCAAAAAGGTTCACGGTTCGATGATATATTCAAGACCGAACTTGAGAAAATTAAATTTTCTAGTCATGCAGCCAAAAGACTTGAATCAAGAAATATAAACTTAAATGATTCCGATATAAACAAATTGAAAGATGCAATAAACAAAGCGGAGAGTAAAGGTGCAAAAGATTCGCTTGTAATGATGGACAAAACCGCTTTCATAGTTAACGTACCGAACCGTACGGTAATTACGGCAATGGAAATTTCGGAAAAGGAGGATAACATTTTTACAAATATAGACAGCGTGGTTTTTGCTAAATAAAAATTAATTAAGTAACGGGGCGGGACCTTCCAAGGACGCCCCCGATTCAACCGAACGACTGACGTTGAATCAACAAAGTATAACTAAAAAACCTTAGGAGGTCATTATGTCACTTATCAATTCCCTTTTTGCCGGTGTGTCCGGCATCAGAAACCATCAAGCAATGTTGGACGTAATAGGAAATAATATTGCCAACGTTAACTCTATTGGTTTCAAGGGTTCCAGGGTAACTTTCAGCGATACATTCAACCAGTTTGTGAGGTATGGTACCAACCCGACCGATACATCCGGCGGTACCAATACTTTCCAAATCGGTTTGGGAATGAAATTAAATTCAGTTGACCGGAACTGGAACCAAGGAACTTTTGAAAGGACTGGAATTATAACCGACCTTGCAATTCAAGGTGAAGGTTTATTCATTCTTGAAAGAAACGGTCAAAGATTATATTCAAGAGCAGGAGCATTCATTTTCGATGCCGAAGGAAAACTTGTTAACCCGCAAAACGGTGCGGTGGTTCAAGGTAAAGTTGCAACCGAAGAAGGTGCAATTCCACCCGGAAACAATTTGGAAGATATAGTAATCAATTCGAACCTGCGTTTACCTGCGGTTGCTACAACGTTTGCTTCGTGGGGTGGTAACCTCGATAGTACTTCACCGCTAACCCGTTCGGAAAATTATGTGCAAACCGGAAGTATCAACGGTTCCATGGCGGTTGGTGATACCGTTCAAGAATCGAACACGGTTTACGATGAAATGGGAAATAAATATACTTTTCAAGTTACCTATGAAAAAACTGCCGACGATACTTATAATTTAACATATGAATTATTGGATAAAGATGGAAATCCGACCGTTCCCGCTGTTGGTCCTACAACCGTCCAAGCGGTGTTCGACAGTTCGGATCCGGAAGGTGCAATGTTATCTCTCGATGGAAACTCACCACCGCAACCGATTCAAATCCAGGAAACGGCGTTAGGTATCAATTTTAGTTTCGATCCGACCGGTGTGGAACAAAAAGGGACCAATACAATCAGTTCTTCCGTTGATGAAAACAGGGAACCGACATTGGTCAAAGGCACCGTATCGATTTTCGATTCACTCGGAAATGCACATACTTTAACACTTTCTTTCACAAAATTGGACAGTAACAGTTGGAGCTGGACAGCAAACTTACCGGCTGAAAGCGGAACGCTCACAGGTAATACCGGAAGCTTGACGTTTAATTCCGATGGTTCGCTTGCTTCGGTATCACCGAATCCGCCGGTGCTGGTGTTCAAGCCCGAAGGCGGTGCAAGTCAAAGTAACATCGAATTGGATTTCGGTGAAAAATTCGAAGGAATTACACAGACATCGGCAAACTCGGTAATTTCCGCATTGAATCAAAACGGTTCCGCTGCCGCTTCGCTTTCAAATATCAGTATTGATCAACTTGGATTTATTGTAGGTGTATTTACCAACGGTCAATCGAAAAAACTTGCACAGATACTTGTTGCGAATTTCCCCAACAGAAACGGTTTGGTAAGCGTTGGTGAAAACATGTACACTGTATCGGCTAACACGGGCGATCCGTTAATTGGTGAACCGGGTGAATCTACAAACACAACTCTGCAATCCGGTGCTTTGGAACAATCGAATGTCGATCTTTCCGAAGAATTTACAAGGATGATAGTTTCGCAAAGAGGCTTCCAGGCTAATGCAAGAGTGATTACCGTTTCCGATACTTTGCTGCAAGAAATCACAAGTCTGGTTAGATAGGGATTTTTCCGAGGGCGCTGACTAAGTCAGCCCCTCTCCTCCCTCTTTTGTTTGAGCAATTAATTATTGTTCAAGTGCACAATATTAACCATTCACGATTTTCACTCCTGCAAAAAACCTTGTTTATTCTTTGTTTTCAACCGTTTTCTTTTTGTCTTTAATGGCATACCTCTTGAATGCAGGATAAAGTAAACTAAAATAGAGGTATCAAATGGCTGATAAAAAAGATGCTAAAAAAAATGAAAACAAAGAACAAGAAGGGAAAAAGAAAGGATTTAATTTCAAAATTGTATTGATCGGAGTTCCGCTTTTTGTTCTTCAACTGGTAATAGTTTACTTTGTGACCGCTAACTTCCTTGTAAAACCAGCACTTTCGGCTCATGCAGAGCAAGTAAAAGAACACGGTGCCGACGGTGAAGAAGCCGATGCTGAAGCGGAAGCGGAAGAAGAAGAAGATAGCGGAGAATCGTTTATTTATCCGATTGAGGATTTAATTATTAACCCTGCACACACAAACGGAAAAAGACTTTTACTCCTTTCCGTCGGCTTCGAAGTGAAAAGCGAAGAAGCAAAGAAAAAATTGGAGGAGAAAGAAGTTATCGTAAAAGACATGATTATTTCAACATTGTCTAAAAAAACATTACACGAATTAAATAATCCGCAAGAGAAAGATTCACTTAAAATCGAATTATCGGAACAAATTAAAAAGTTAATGCCTAAAACAAAAATTAAAAACGTTTATTTCAGTAAATACGTGTTGAATTAAAATGGCAGAAGTATTATCGCAAAATGAAATTGACGCCCTGTTAAATAACATGGGCGGCAAGGAAGAGCCGAAAGATATACCGGAAGAAACAAATGACAAGGGGAAGGAAGTAATTCCGTTCGACTTCCGCTTGCCTAACCGTATTTCCAAAAATCAGCTTAGAACCATCAGAAATATTTACGAAAACTTTGCTGAATTGTTCGGCTCTTACTTAATGTCGAAACTGCAATCAATTATAAATATTAATGTTTTAACTGTAGACCAAATTTATTATTCCGAATACGTCCTTTCGGTTTCCAATCCGGCTTGCCTCTTTACTTTTGATATTAAAAAGACCGATATAAAAGGAATACTGGAATTCAGTAACGAATTCGCATTTACTTTAATTGACCGCTTGTTGGGCGGAAACGGAAACGGTTCCAAAAGCTCAAACGTGATTACGGTAATTGAGCAAAGGGTTTTGCAAACGATTGTTGAAAAAATAATGCAAGACTTGGAAAAAGCCTGGCAAATTATCGGCGATTACGAATTTGTTATAGACAAGTTTGAGCCGGATGTCGATTTTGTTCAAATTACTTCACAAAGCGAAAGCGTTTTGCTTATCACATTTGAAATATTGATTGGCGAGCAAGCTTATTTAATGAACTTATGCTTTGCCACTTACGCATTCGATACAATTCTTTCGAAATTATCGACACAGAATTTATCGTCGATTAGACCGATAAAACACGACGGGACAACATCGAAAAGTATTCTTACGCAAAAACTTCTCGATACCGAACTTTTGGTGGAAGTGGAATTCGGGCGGTCTACCATTTCATTCCAACAATTAATGCAATTGAAAGTTGGCGATGTAATTTCACTCGACAAAAAAATCGGTGAAGAAGTATTAATCAAAATAGATGACAAGGAATTATACTACGGAATTCCCGGAAAATCTAATAAACATAAATCAGTAAAAATTACGCGAAGAGCATTTGAAGAGGAGTAAAAAAACATGGCAGAAGAAAACGTTCAAAATCAAGATGAATTAAACAACGGGCAAACTCCGGAAGTAAACGAAGCCGGAACTACGGATGCTAATGCGGAAGCTAACGTTCCCGGTAACGAGCCGGATCAAGCTGCGGATTTTCAGAATGTTGATCAAGAAGCAAATGTGGATGCGGCCGTAGCGGAGTTTCCTGCTTTTGATGACTCGAAGAAAAAAAGTGTTGCCGGTGACGATAAATTGGAGTTCTTAAAAGATTTGCAGTTGAATGTTTACATCGAATTGGGCAGAACCAAAATGCAAATTAAAGACATACTTGAGCTTGAAAGAGGGTACGTTATCGAATTGGAGAAGCTCGCAAGCGAACCGGTAGATATTTTCGTAAACAACAAAAAAATTGCCGAAGGGGAAGTCGTTGTGATCGATAAACATTTCGGAATCAGAATAACCAATCTGGTGGATGCTTCCGAAAGGTTAAAAGGATTTGAATGATGAATTACTGGGATATCGTTAAAGTATTTTTGATTCTTTTTTTAATGCTCGGTGTAATGTACGGAATGCTTTATTTGCTTAAAAAGTATTTTTTCTCTTATGCCGGGCGGAATGCATCATCATTGAAAATTAACGTTATGGCAACGCAAACCATAATGCCGAAGAAATTCATTTCAATAGTTAAAATTGATGATAAAATTTATCTGCTTGGCGTCTCCGAAAATTCAATAAATCTGATTGACAAGCTGGAAGGGATACCGGATGATACCCCCGCCAATTTGGAAGGAGCGGAAAAACCCAATTTCCTTCAGCTTCTGAAAAAGAACATGGGATTGAGATGAAGAACAAAATTATAATAGCCGGATTATTTCTGTTTTTATTTTTCGGTGCAAATCACGTATTGGCGCAACAGAAAACCGCAACGGTTCCGTTGCCTTCCGTGGGAATTAATATCGGAACTTCGGATAATCCCGAAGATCTTTCGGTTACACTTCAACTTTTGCTGTTGCTTACTATTTTGTCGTTGGCGCCTTCAATTTTGATAATGACCACTTCATATTTGCGGATAATTATTGTATTTCAATTTCTAAAAACATCAATGGGTACAATGCAAATGCCGCCCAACCAATTGTTGGCGGGTATAGCTTTATTTATTACTTTTTTTATAATGGCGCCCACTTGGGAAACGGTACATCAAACGGCACTCAAACCTTATCTCGATCACAAAATAAACATAGAAGAAGCGTACGATAAGGGGATTGAGCCGATTAGAAATTTTATGTTGAAAAACGTACGGAACGAGGACCTTGAGTTATTTGCCGGTATGGCAAACATCGAAAGACCAAACACACCGGCTGATCTGCCAATTCATGTATTAATCCCGGCTTACATTCTCAGCGAATTGAGAGCCGGGTTTATTATCGGCTTTTTTTTGTTTATCCCGTTTGTTATGGTCGATATGATTGTATCAAGTATCCTTATGTCGATGGGTATGATGATGCTTCCGCCAATGCTCATCTCGTTGCCGTTTAAGGTTTTACTCTTTGTTTTGGTGGACGGTTGGAATTTAATTGTCAGTTCATTAGTAAGGAGTTTTGCATAATGTCATTGGATTTAGTAATCGGAATACTTACGGATGCATTTTACCTGGTAATGCTGATTTTATTGCCTATCCTTGGTTCAGGGCTCGTTGTCGGCGTATTGATTTCAATTTTTCAAGCGGCAACTTCAATACAAGAAATGACTTTAACCTTTGTGCCCAAAATTATGATTACTGCAGTAGCAATAATTATTTCATTACCGTTCATAACGGATAAGATGATTGAGTTCACGAACAAAATATTTAATCTAATAACTACAGTTGTGAAATGACCGGTATCCTTGTCTCCGATTTTCTCGGCGGAATAATGATTTACATACGCATTTTGGCAATGCTGGTTGTGGTTCCATTGTTCAATAACAAAAACATTCCAATGGTTCCGAAACTCGCTTTGTCTCTGTTGATAACTTATATCATTTTGTTTTCGGTTGATACAAGTAATATTAAGTACGATGATTCGCTTATTCCACTTGCGTTAATTGCGTTTAAAGAAGGAATAACGGGACTGTTAATGGGATTGATTTTAAGATTTGTTTTTGAAGGAATAGGATTTGCCGGCTTGAATATAGGCCGGGATATGGGCTTGGTTATGACCGAAATGTTCGATCCGTCGACCGAATCACAAAACAACATGCTGACCATTTTGATGATTATGATGGCAACGGTGGTTTTTTTAATGATTAAAGGACATCATTTTATTATTCAAGCTTTGATATATTCGTTCAAAGTAATCCCG
>JALSTB010000147.1 GCA_026983955.1 Melioribacteraceae bacterium | reverse complement strand
ATTGGCCGAACCCGCCTTGGTCAACTTTACTACTAAGAAAATTAACATTAAACCAAGAGTTCAAAAATGAATTTGTAGCCCGTTACTGCGATTATGCCAATACAATTTTTAACTCAGGAAACATTTTGCCTCTAATCGAATCGTTCAAACAAAAGCTTGAACCGGAAATTGACCGGCACATTGAAAGATGGGGGGCTTTCGACAGACAAAATTGGGAGAGGGAAATTAATATTATGAAAACTTTCGCGCTCCGCAGGTTAAGTTATCTGACTCGGCATTTCCGTGAAACTTTGAATCTCGATGAACAAATTCCGGTTACAATCAATACCCAAAATCCGGGTTACGGCTCAGTCAAAATAAACTCCATCGTTCTCGAAGATTATCCGTGGACGGGAAATTATTTTAAACACATACCAATTAAACTTAAAGCCATACCAAAACCCGGATATAAATTTGTTGAGTGGAGCGGTGATGTTAGTTTTGAAGCAAAAACAATAACACTCACTCCCGAACAACCGGTAAACATAACGGCTGTATTCGCACCGGGTGCTTCTTCAAATAAAATTGTTATAAATGAAATCAATTATAATTCCGCTTCGGATTTTGATCCGGAAGATTGGATAGAACTTTACAACAATTCACCCGATGACGTTGATATTTCGGGTTGGATATTCAAAGACGGGAAAGAAACTCACTCGTATAAAATTCCCGAAAATACCGTTTTGGAAAGCGAAAAATATTTAGTGCTGACAAGAGACACCACCCTTTTCCGTCAAAGTTTCCCAAAAGTTGAAAATTTTGTAGGACCTTTTGTTTTCGGATTAAGCGGGGGCGGTGAAAAAATCAGGCTGTTCGACGATGCAATGAATATTATTGATTCGCTTACATACGATGATAAACTTCCGTGGCCCGAAGAAGCCGACGGCGAAGGAAAAACACTTGAGCTTTTCAATCCGAACCGGGATAATTCCAAACCCGAAAGCTGGCATGCTTCAAGCAACGGACATGGAACACCTGGCGAACAAAACTCGGTTTTTACTTCTGTTACGGATATACCGGCTAACTTAAAAGAAACACTTGAACTCGACCAAAATTATCCTAATCCGTTTAATCCGTCAACAACAATCAAATATTCCATTCCTTCAAGTATTGTTTTCAACTCCATTACGCCGGAGAAGTCTACTGCCGGGGTGCATGTAATTCTAAAAGTCTATGATGTTCTCGGTGAAGAAGTTGCGGTTTTGGTAAACGGAAAACAACTTCCGGGCACTTATCAAGTAACGTTCGATACAAGAGTGGTTTCCGGCGGATTGCCAAGTGGAATGTATTTTTACCGTTTAACTGCGGGCGGTTTTTCATTTACCCGTAAAATGATGTTGTTAAAATAACCGGCTGCGATTTATTTGTTTAAAACTATAAATTTTAGAATAGTTTTGCTTTTAATTTATACTATCGTGGTTTTCTCTCCGGCGTAAAATTTCAAACAGCAAGATTCCTGTTGCAACCGAAACATTTAAACTTTGAATTTTTCCTTTCATGGGAATTTCAACAAGAAAATCACAATTCTCCGCCACAAGTTTTCTTATTCCCTTTTCCTCGTTTCCAACCACAAGCGCAACCGGAACCGAATAATCTATTTCCGTATAACTTTTTCCGGAACCCAGCGCTGACCCCACAATCCAAAATCCGTTTTCCTTCAGTTGTTTTATTGAATTTACCAAATTGTTAACCCTGCAAATTTTCAAATGCGATATTGCACCGGTTGACGTTTTAACAACCGTTTCGCTTAAAGGAGCAGTGTTTCTTGTGGTAATTATAACCCCGTTTACTCCGGCTGCTTCTGCCGATCTGAAAATTGCTCCGAGATTATGCGGGTCTTGCACCGAATCAATTAAAAGCAATAGCGGTTTTTCAATTTTACTTGCTTCTTCAATAATTTCATCCAAAGAAAAAAGTTTCGTCTCACTAACGATTGCTATTATGCCTTGGGTATTGTCTTTTCCGGCAAGTTGATTAAATTTTTTTTGGGATACTTGGGAAATTTTAATTCCCTTGCGCTTGGCAAGTTTTTTTATTTCGTTAACTGCTCTTGAGTGTTGGTTGTAGAGTATATAAATTTGATCAATTGTATTGCCGGCTTTAATTGCTTCAAGCACCGGTTTCTTTCCGTAAATTTTTTTCATTGATTCTTCAACTTGCTAATTACCGGGGTTAAATCTTTTGCCGGCAGTTCTTGTTGCTCGCCCGTTTCCATGTCTTTCAACACAACACTTCCCTTTTCAAATTCTTCACCTCCGACAAAAAGTACAAACCGTGCATTCATTCTGTTAGCTTCCCTCATTTGTGCTTTAACACTTCTCGATAAATAATCCATCTCGGTTTTGAGTCCGTTTTTTCTCAACGTGTTAGATATTTTAAAAACAGCGGTTTTTTTTGCCGGCTCCATTCTAACCAAATAAATATCGAGTGATGCTTCTTCTTCTTTATTGCAGCCCTCATTAACACACGCGAGCAAAATGCGCTCCATGCCGGCTGCAAAACCCGTTGCCGGTGTTGGTGGTCCGCCCAATTGTTCAATCAGCAAATTATATCTTCCGCCGCCGCACAGCGCACTTTGCGCGCCAACGCTGCTGCTTACTATCTCGAATGTTGTGTTTGTGTAGTAATCGAGCCCCCTCACAAGTTTATAATCAACCGAATATTTTATTTCTATTTCGTCAAGATAGCTTTTCACTTCCTCAAAATGTTTTAAGCTCTCTTCGCTAAGGAAGTCCAGTATTTTAGGTGCTTCCGACATAATCTCAATATCTTTCTCGTCCTTACTGTCGAATATCCTGAGAATATTGGTTTCAAATCTTTTTTTGCTATCTTCAGAAAGCAACTCGAATTTATCTTTCAAGTAGTTTCTAAGTTCGGTTTTATATTGTTCCCTTTCGGCGGGTACGCCGAGCGAATTAATTTTAATATCCAAATTTTTCAATCCAAATGATTTTAATATGGAATATGCGAGTTCTATCATTTCGGCATCGAGCATGGGCGCGTTGCTGCCAATTGCTTCCGCGCCGAATTGGTGAAATTCACGCAGTCTTCCGGCTTGCGGCCTTTCTTGACGGTACATCGATGAAATATAGTAAAGTTTGTGCAAGTTTTGTTTTTTGGAAAGTTTATGCTCGATGTAAGCACGGACAACCGATGCGGTCATTTCGGGTTTTAATGTTATACTGGTTTCACTCCGGTCAATAAAAGTATACATTTCTTTGCTCACAATGTCCGTTGCTTCACCAATTCCCCTGCTAAACAGAACTGTTTCTTCGAATGTTGGTGTTCTGATTTCCTTGTAATTGAAATACGACATTAGATTTTCAACTGTTTTTTCAAGGCGTTTCCATTCGCTTATCTGCCAGGGTAAAATATCTTTTGTTCCGGTAATTGCTTTAATCATTTTCTTTTAGTCTAAATGAACAAATAAAATTTGGAACCAAATATAATCATTTACGGAAGCATCCAAAAGGTTGGTGAAACAAAACGGAGAACAGTTTAAAACTTTTTCTCTTCCTCTTCAAAAATCGAGTAGATTTCCTCTGCGGTATTCGCATTCAGCAAAGATTCCCTGAACAGATCGTTGTTCATCATTCTTGATATTCTGCTAAGAAGTTTGATATGTGAGGCAACCATGTTTTCTTTTCCCACCAGCAAAAAAATTAATCTTACCGGTTGATCGTCAAGCGCTTCGAAATCGATTGGTATTGCCGTTTTTCCGAAAGCTGCGATTGTCTCTTTAACGCTGTTTGTTTTTCCGTGCGGGATTGCAAACCCTTTTCCTACTCCGGTCGACATAATCTTTTCCCTCTCGTGAACTACATGACGCACTTCCTCCAAGTCAATTACCCTGTCGTCATCTTTAAATAAATCGATCAATTCGTTTATCGCACCTTTCTTATCGTTGCTTTCAAGAGTGGGAATAATCTTGTCAACCGTAAGTATATCACAAATTTTCATGTTTCCTTCAACCGGATATTTTATAATATCAATAATAAATGATTACTAAACATATAAAAGCAATTGCTCATTATCAATTTCTCAATACGGATAATTAACAGTAAATTAAAATAATAATATTGCCTTGTACGGTAAATTGATTTAATTTTAACAATAAAAAATTATAAGGGGAATTATGGATATTCAAAACAAAACCGTATTGGTGCTCGGTGCGTGGGGCTTGGTCGGTAATGCCGTTACACGGAAACTAATTCCTGAAAAGCCTAAAAGAATTATTGTTACCTCCTTAAAAAAAGAAGAAGTGGAAGATGAAATCAAACGGTTACAAAAAGAGTTTCCGCATCTACCCGAAGATTATTTCATTCCCTGGTGGGGAAATATTTTTGTCCGTGAAGAATTTAAAGATATTAACCGATTCGAAATTTTGGAAGATCCGGTAAAAAGGAAAGTCTTACTTAAAGATATTATGGAAGAACTAACGCCCGAAATGCTCGAAGCTTCTTCGATCTACAAAATGTTATCGAAATACAAACCGGAGATTATAGTCGATTGCATCAACTCTGCAACGGCAATTGCTTACCAGGATGTTTATTCTACATACCACAGAATAAGTTCGATGATAGAAGAAAATCCGGCGAAAGAAGATATAATAGCCGAAACGGAAAAACTGCTATGCACCCAATATATTCCACAGCTTATCCGTCACATTCAAATCCTCTACAACTCGATGAGCAAAAACGACACAAAAATTTATATAAAGATCGGAACAAGTGGAACCGGCGGAATGGGATTGAATATTCCTTACACTCACAGCGAAGAAAAGCCCTCCCGGGTTTTGCTCAGCAAATCATCCGTTGCCGGCGCACACACATTGCTGTTGTTTTTGCTCGGCCGGACACCCGATGCCGCCATAACCAAAGAGATAAAACCAACCGCAGCTATTGCTTGGAAAAAAATAGCATTCGACGAGATAAAAAAACGGGGAAACCCCATTAAACTTCAAAGCGTTTCGGTTGACGAAGCAATTCCTTTAACAGACAAACTGAAACTTAAACCCGACAAACATTTTACCGTGACCGATGAAACCTTAAAATCGGTGTTCATTGATACCGGGGAAAACGGAACATTCTCCCGGGGAGAGTTCGAAACGATTTCCACCCAAGGCCAAATGGAATACGTAACTCCCGAAGAAATAGCCGAAGATGTGATTTTTGAAATTAAAGGCGGAAATACGGGTCACGATATTATCAATGCACTCGACAATGCCACTTTGGAACCCACTTACCGGGCAGGATTTTTACAACATACCGCAGTAGAAAAACTTGCCCAGCTCGAAAAAATTCACAATGTACAAAGCGTTGCATTCGAGTTGTTAGGTCCCCCGAGACTTTCAAAATTGCTACATGAAATTAATTTGATAAAACTTGTTACCAAATCAATGGCAAATATTTTGGATTACACACCGGAAGAGCTGAGCGAAAAAATTTTTACGGAAATCAAAACAAACTCGAAGTTGAGAAACGAAATTATTTCTATCGGTATTCCGATACTGTTACCGGACGGGAAAAATTTGCTCCGCGGAAACGAAATAAAAATTCCACCCTACCGGGGAAGAAACGAACTGGAAATAACAGAAGACAAGATAAAACTTTGGGCTAACGACGGTTGGGTTGATTTAAGGGTTTGCAATATGGAAGTATGGCAAGACCGTATTCGTGCAATAATGGAAGAAGCAACTTCAATTCCTCCCGATGATACAAGTTCAATGCACGTAAGAACAAAAGAGTTTTGGAATGACTTCGGTGAAATTAATATCGGTAAAGTTGTAAGTTGGATTTTCATCAACGAAGAACGCGGGAAAAGAATGAAGGCTTAATAGCCGGTAAATCAAAATGAAATATAAATTCAAAGCTAAAATAGTAAAAGGGATGCGTGGCGGCGCTTTTGTTGAAATTCCTTTTGATGTTGAAAAAACATTCGGCACCAAAGGAAGAGTAAAAGTAAAAGTGATATTCGACGGGGTCGTTCATTACCGCGGTTCGCTGGCACCGGCGCACGGAAAACATGTATTGGGAATCAGAAAAGAGATTAGGGAGAAACTAAACAAAGAACCTGGTAACGAAATTTCCATAATGCTTGAAGAAGATACCGAGCCCCGCACCGTTGACGTACCGGAAGATTTGTTAATGGAACTTAAAAAAAACAAAAATCTTCTTGAGAAATTTTCCGATCTTTCATACACGCATAAAAAAGAATATGTTAATTGGATAACGGAAGCCAAAAAAAGCGAAACCAGAAAGCGTAGAATTACCAAAACCTTGGAAATGATTAAAGAAAAACCTTGATATGAAAAAATGAAATTAATTAAAGACTATAATATTAGAATTATAACCGCCGTTGTTTCCCTTTCCTGGATTTATGCAGTGATACGGTATAACGTTCTAAAAAATGTTGAGTTTGCACATCTTCCGTTATACGTCACCAACAAATCTTTTGCTTTAAGTGCGGTAATTCTGGTTTGCCTTGCAACGCTAAAAAGTGAAAAGCACGGAAAGGATTACTCGGTTTATTTAAGTACCGCAGGATATTTAATAGCAATGGTTCACATGTTAATCACATTCATATTAATCAACAAAGAATACTTTCCCAGTTTGTTTTCAGGCGGAAAATTAAACATATTCGGCGAGTTAAGTTTGCTTTTCGGTGTCTTCACTTTTACCGCTTTTACGTTTTTGGTCATTTTCATGATTACACGTGACTATTACCGGAATTTGTTCGGGCAAATTTTCACAATAAATTTTCTGAATTTGCTGGCTCTTACCTTTCTCGGTTTTCATTCTTTGTTACTTGGAATAAAAACCTGGGCTTCACCTAAAACATGGCCTGCAATGCTACCGCCTATAAGCCTAATCGGATTTATTGCTGCAATTATCACTATTGCCAAAAGATTAATTAAATCGACGTAAACAAACGGCGCGTATTGCTTAACAGATTAAAAATTCGGCGTGAATTTTTTACCTTTATGAAAATTATATAAAATATTCGCCGCTTCTTCCGGGTTATCGGTAATTGTAAACAAATCCAAATCTTCCTTGCTGATGTAACCTTCTTTCAATTGTTTTTCCTTCACCCAATCGATTAGCGAGTTCCAATACTCGCTTCCCATCAATACAACCGGAAACTTTGACGTTTTACCTGTTTGTATTAATGTTAAAACTTCAAACCCTTCGTCAATAGTTCCGAACCCGCCGGGCATCAAAATATATCCTTGTGCATATTTGAAAAACATTAATTTGCGAACAAAGAAATACCTGAAAGTAAGCAATTTGTCTTTGTCAATATACGGATTGGCGTTTTGTTCGTGGGGTAGTTCAATATTGATACCGGTTGAGCTTCCGCCGGCTTCTTTTGCACCTCTGTTAGCCGCTTCCATTATTCCGGGTCCGCCGCCGGTAATTATTCCGAATCCCCTCTTAACTATATTTTTAGCAACTTCAACGGTCAGTTTATAATATTTATGACCGGGTTTAACCCTGGCCGATCCGAAAACCACAATGCTGGGTTTAATTTTAGCCATTGCTTCGAAACCCTCAACAAATTCGGCCATAATACGGAATACCCGCCACAGGTCTTCCTGGGATTGATGCAGCTTTTGTTCTATTTCATTCATTCTTTCGTTATTGTTAATTTCGTTCATTTAATTCTCCGTTAGAAAATAGAAAATCAGGACAACAAATATAACAATTGTGCAATGATATATTTATGAATTACTGCTCTCCCTTCATTTTTCAATCGTTATGCTTTTTCATTATATTTTGCAATCGATTTGTGGAAGCGTGTGTAATTCGATTATTAATTTATATTAAACATAACAGATAATAAAATATTTGATAATTAAACAAGAACGTTTTGGCTCCATTTAAAAATTATATCGTTGATAGAGATGAAATAATCGGTAAGTATGAGCATCTTCATGAATTTTACAGCATGTACTTAAGAAACGAACGGGATATTATCGTTTGGTTTCCGCCATCTTATGAAATTTCACACAAACATTATCCCGTTTTATACATGCACGACGGACAGAACTTGTTCAACCCACACACATCTTTTATCGGTTACGATTGGAAAATGGACGAGACTTCAACAATTCTGATGGAAGATGAAATTATTAACGAATTTATTATTGTGGCAATTTACAACACCAAAGACCGTCTTGAAGAATATA
>JALSTB010000146.1 GCA_026983955.1 Melioribacteraceae bacterium | reverse complement strand
CTAAAATGTTTGTGTTATCCAAAATAAACGGTAAAATTCATATAACTTATGTATATAAAATAAGATATCTAAAAAATATAGTAAAAAACTTTAAGAAAACATGTTAATTTCTTATTAAAAAATAAGTTAAATTCTGCTTTCCATTCAAAATCAACTGAAAATTCATATTTTTTTTGCATTGATTTAACTCTTTTGTTATATTCGGAAAACTTTGTTCATAATTATTTTGCCTATGAAAATTATCAAACCGAAAAAACTGAAAAAAGGTGATTTAATTGGGATTGTATCCCCCGCATCGTCTCCCGCCGATTTATCGAGAATTGAAAAAGGTGTGAAGTACCTTGAAAGTCTCGGTTACAGAGTTGAAGTTGGAAAACATGTTGCTAAAGTTAAAGGCTATTTAGCCGGAGAAGATCATGAACGTTTGGAAGATTTTCATAATATGTTTGCCAACAAGGAAGTCAGAGCAATAATTTCCGTCCGCGGAGGTTACGGCTCGGGCCGTTTGTTGGATAAACTGAACTATTCATTAATAAAGAGAAATCCGAAAATTTTTGTTGGTTACAGCGATTTGACTGTATTGCAAATGGCAATTCTGAAGAAAACCGGACTTGTAACCTTTGCAGGACCAATGTTGGCGGTGGACTTTCACGATGAAGTTGATCCTTTTACCGAAGAAATTTTTTGGCGGACAATAACTTCCGATAAAAAAATAGGTAAACTTAAGAATCCCGGAAGTGAAAAATTTTATGTTTTAAGAAAGGGCAGGGGCGAAGGCAGAATTATCGGTGGAAATTTGGCATTGTTCACTTCGCTTTTGGGTACCGAATTTATGCCACCGGTGAAAGATAATATTTTGTTGATTGAAGAAATTGGCGAACAGCCGTACAAAATCGACAGAATGTTTAATCATTTGAAATTAGCAAAAGTATTCGACCAAATTAACGGAATAATCTTAGGCCGGTTTGTCGATTGTTACGAAACCGACGAAACCAAAAGCACTTTAACGTTAAATGAAGTTATTGCGGATTATTTTGGAAATCTCAAAATTCCTGTTATGTACAATATTAAACACGGGCACATTCCTCAGACCATCACAATTCCATACGGTCTGAATTGCAAGGTAAATGCTTCGAGGGAATTTATAGAAATTACCGAAAACGCCGTTACTTAACTAATTACCGGTTAAACCGAAAATTTTTAATTTGTAAATGAACTCATTTCTTCAAAAAGATGATAACGAATTGCTTTTGCTTATTAAGCAAAACAATGCAAAAGCTCTCAAAAAATTATACGAAAAATATTACGAAAGACTATGCAAATTTTCCTATTACTATGTTAAGAGTATCGAAATTTCGGAAGAAGTTGTTTCCGATGTATTTTTAAATATTTGGTTGAACCGGGATAATGTTGAGATTAAATCGAGTCTTAAAAGTTATCTATTTTCTTCCGTCAGAAACCGCTCTATAAACTATTTAATCAAAGAAAAACGGAATTTGGAAAATATAGAGGTTTTCGATTTGGAAAACATCAAAGCCGCATCGGTAACTCCTTACGAAGCATTAAAGTATAAAGATTTGGAAGATGCAATAAAATCCATAATTCAAAAACTTCCCCCTCAGCGGAGATTAATTTTCCGTATGAGTAGAATAGACGGTTTGAAATACAAGGAAATAGCCGAAGTTTTATCGATTTCCGTAAACACGGTTCAAAATCAAATGGTAAAAGCAGTCAAATTTATTTCCAGCCATTATTCACTAATCAAATCGCTTTTCATTTATCTTTTCTTTCTGGTACTCAAATAATTTCCATTCCGGATAGTAGATTTCCGCCGCCAAACTTGTCTAACAAAAAACTAACATTTAAAACCGCTATTGATATGGAAAAAGACAAGTTTATTGAGTTGGTTACCAAATACTTATCAAACGAAGCCAATTCCGAAGAAAAAGAACAATTGAGAATTTTGTTGGAGGATGAAGAATACAGCAAATTATTTACATGGATATCCGGAATTTGGCACGATTATAAAAATGACGATGAACCGCGCTTCAATTTTGAAACCGGATTGGAAAAATTAACTTCAAAAATAGAACAACATGAGCCGGGTTTTTCTTGGATTGCGGAAGAATTTTCCGGTAAAAAAATATCAACAAAAAGACGCAAGAAAAGATTTTTCAGTGTTTTCATAACCGTTGCAATTATTTTTATATTTTCCTTTGTATCAATTTATTATTTTGCCTTGCGCGAACAGCCGCAAGCCGTAAATGTATTCAATGAAAAAATCACCCAACCCGGTCAAAAATCGATTCTCACACTTTTCGACGGTACCAAAATTACGTTGAACGCCGGAAGCAAATTAAGATATCCTACGCATTTCGGCGAATCTTCCCGTGAAGTTTATCTGGAAGGTGAAGCTTATTTCGAAGTTGTGAGAAATACTAAAAAACCGTTCATTGTTCACACCGGAAAAATTTCCACAACGGTTCTCGGCACAAAATTCAACGTTACGGCATATCCGGATATGGAAAAAATAAAAGTTTCGTTGGTGGAAGGGAAAGTGTCTGTAAGCGGTACCAATAAAAATAAAAAACGGTTTAAAGTGAATCTTGTACCGAAACAACAATACGTTTTTGATATGAAGCGGAAAAGCGGAAAAGTAAAAGAGTTTAATATTCTTAAGGAAATAGGTTGGAAAGATAACACTTTTATTTTCGATAACGATCCTTTGGAAACGGTATTGAGAAAATTGGGCAGAGCGTTCGGCGTGAAATTGGAAGTTGCTGATAAAAACGCAAAAGATTACAAATTGAAAGCTAATTTTCAGAACGAATCATTTTGGACAATTATCGAAACAATTAAATATGCAACGGAATTGGATTATGTGATAGTAAGCAAAAATAATGAACTGGAGAAAGTAATATTCAAAAAACCGGGGAAATAAATTTTTAAATTTACAAAGTTAAAGTTTTTAGAGGAGATTAAAACATGAGGCGGAAATTAATTAAAGCCGTTAAATTGTCGGTCCTATACTCGTCAATCGGTTTTTTACTTCAAATATTTTTCGTGAATTTTATTTTCGCAGTAACTCCCGTAAAAGCACAAAGTTTCGAAAATGTGATAGTGAGTTTGAATTTGCATAATGTTACACTGGAAAAGGTCTTCGAAGTTTTGGAAAGGCAAATAAATTACAAATTTTTCTATATTAAAGATGAAGTGCCGGTAAATGAAATTACCAGTGTGGAAGCTGAAAACGAACCCCTTTCTAACGTACTTGCCACACTTGCCAAAAAACACAATCTGATTTTTCAAAGAATAAACAATCAAATAGTAATTAAAAGAGCGCCGGAACCCGGGAAGAAAAACAAAAAAACAAAAATTATCGGAACGGTAACCGACTACAAAACCGGGGAGCCGCTGTTCGGTACCAACGTAATTATTCTGGGTACCGCCTTCGGTGCCGCAACGGATTTCAACGGTAAGTTTGAAATTAAAAATGTCTCACCGGGCAAATATACATTAAGAATTTCATACATCGGTTATGAGAAAAAAGAAATTCCGATAACCGTTGAAAGCGGCAAAGTTCTCGATTTGGATATAAAACTAAAATACAGCGGTGCAATCGACTTGGAAGAAGTTGAAGTTACCGCACAGGCAAAAGGCCAAATTGCAGCTATTAACGAACAGCTCTCATCACAAGAAATTAAAAACGTTGTTTCCAAAAGCAGAATACAAGAACTGCCCGATGCCAATGCTGCCGAAGCGGTTGGCAGGCTTCCCGGGGTTTCCATTCTGCGCGAAGGCGGCGAGGGAAATAAAGTGGTTATCAGAGGGTTATCTCCCAAATACAACAAAATTATGGTTGACGGTATTGAGCTCGCTTCCACCGATGCCAGTGACCGCAGTACGGATATCAGCATGATTTCACCTTATTCGTTGGAAGGAATTGAAGTAATTAAATCGGCAACCGCAGATCACGATGCCGATTACATCGGTGGTTCCGTTAATTTTAAAATTAAAAAAGCCGATAAAGGTTTGAAGTATGGAATTATCGCACAAAATACTTACAATAACCTCAGAAAAAGCTTTTTTAATTACATGCTTATCGGCTCGGCAAGCGACAGGTTTTTCAATAATAAACTCGGTGTGTTCCTTCAGTTCAATTTGGAAAAAAGAGACCGGGGCGCTAACCAAATGGCAGCCGATTATTATTTGCTCACTCACGAACTGGATAAAGTTAATCCTACCAAACTTGAGAACCTTTCCTTGAACAATGTTTTCCGTATAAAGAACCGTTACGGTGGAACTCTTACGCTCGATTATGACATTCCCGATGGTAATGTATTTCTCAAAAATTTTCTTAGTATAGGCAAAACCAAAACAAACAAATATGCGGAAAGCTATGCGGTTAGAGCCAGGAATCATAATTATTCCACCACCATTCAAGAAAACAATTTGATGGTAATGAGCAATGTGCTGAATTACGAACAAGAATTGGCCGGCTTCAAAGTTGATGCTTCTTTCTCGCATGCTTTTTCCCAAAACGAAATGCCGGAAGATATCGGATTCGTGTTCACGGAGCCCACACCTGCATTACCCGGCGGATTAACCGATTTACCACCAGATTCAATTCCTTACTTTGCATACAACAACATTAACGACGCTTATTGGAGTTACGTTACTGATAATTGGAGCTTAACTAAAGAAAGGCAATTCTCATTCAAAGCGAATGTGCAAACGGATTTCAGTTTTACCGAACAAATTAACGGTAAAATTAAAATTGGTGGTAAATACCGTTACAAAACACGTTCACACGATTTTGAAGCAACCGGTGGAACAATGGCTCTCAACAGCGGTAAAGACGTAAAGAATGCCATACTCGAAGCTTTCCCTTGGATGCAGGAAACAACTCCGATTGGAAGTCCGAGGTTACCCTATAATTTATTTATTGACAAAGGCTTTGATCACGGTGAATTCCTTAAAGGACGGTATGATTTGGGTCCGGTTGCAAATACCGACCTTATGAGGCAAGTAATTAATGTAATGCGAAACGTTAAAACTCCCGCCATCGACACCTACAGCAAACTCAATATGACATCAACAACACATGATTATAACGGCAGTGAATATTTAAGTGCCGCTTACGTGATGGCGGATATTAATTTCTCTTCTCTGATTAAATTTATACCCGGAATAAGGTATGAAAGAAATGTTACCGAATATACCGGCTTTCAAGGCAGATCCGATGCCGGATTTCCGGAACAAAACTACCCTCATAAAGACACAACTACTCAACGAACGAATTCTTTCCTTCTGCCGATGATTCACCTTCAAATCAAGCCGTTCGAATGGTTGCAACTTAGGCTGGCTTATACGCAAACTTTATCGAGACCCAATTTCAATCTGATTGTTCCGCGTTTGGATATTGGGAAGGAAGAAATAATTTACAATAATTTTAAACTTCGACCGGAACAATCGGAAAACTTCGATATTTATCTATCCATTCTTGATAATTATGTCGGACTGTTCACGCTCGGTGTGTTTCAAAAGAATATTAAAGATATGATTTTCTGGCTCGACAGACGCGTAATTTTAGATCCTGCCGAATACGGTTTTACCGATCTTGAAAAAGACAAATTTATCATTACGCAACAAAATATGGATGAGGTAGCCAAGGTAAAAGGATTTGAAGTTGACTGGCAAACAAACTTCTGGTATTTACCGTCATTCCTAAAAGGTTTGGTATTTAATATCAATTATACACATATCTTTTCCGAAGCAAAATACCCTCGAACAGTAATAGAAACGGAGTACAATTACACCGAACCGCCCTACGGAGTGATTTTACGTAATAAAGACACTACTTATACACAGCGGTTAATTGATCAGCCTGATGATATTTTGCATCTCTCGGTGGGCTACGATTATAAAGGATTTTCCTTCAGAATATCTATGTTGTATCAAGCCAATATATTCAAGAGCCCGAACTTCTATCGTGAATTACGCTCAAGTACCGATGATTTCTTACGTTGGGATCTGTCTGTAAAACAAAAACTACCCATCGAAGGACTTAATGTCTATTTAAATGCACAAAATATTACCAATACTACGGATAATGTACTTAACAGTGTGAGAAAATTACCCACTTCAATGGAGCATTACGGAATGACGGTGGATGTTGGATTGAGATGGGAGGTGAGATAAATTAAGTTTTAAAAATTAAAATGGGGGAACTATTAAAATCTTATGAATTAACAAAATTTACTATCAAAAGACTCAGGAGGTAAAAATATGAAAACAAACCTTTTAATTCTATTTCTAATCATCTCGGCGATGGTCAATATGTCCTCGGTGTTAAAAGCCGATGAAGTGGTCGTCCCGGATGGAACTGCAATATTCGATTTTATTATGGGTGATACCACCAGTACCGGGGAAAGAAATGTTCCGGGCAGAATTTACAAACTTGAAAGAGGTAAAGTCTATATTGTTACCGATGTTATGGAAATAGATTTCGATTTCTATTTGGTTGCCGATGACGACGATCCCAACAACCCTACGCGCCCGCCGATGTTGGTAAGAGGTATTTATCCGGACGGTTCGCTTGTTATGAATTTATTCTACATTAGCGGCGATAACATTAATGTGGAATTTAAAAACCTTCTTTTCCAAGGCGTACCGATTGACAACAATTACCGGAACGATTTGGCCGTTGCCATAGGCGGTGCAGGCGAAAACGTTAATTTGAGATTGAACAATTGCGTCTTCAACGGTTGGTCGCGTGCCGCTGTGCGTGTACGTATAGCCAACATAAATTTATTGGTTAATGATTGTTATTTCAGAAATCTGGTTCAACCTGTTCATCCGTTCCACGGACAAAGTGTAACAACTTACAGCGGGGAAGACACATTGATTTATACAAACAATACGTTTTTCAATACTTCCTCGTATATCATTTTAACCAATCCTGGCAAGAAAACAAATTACTTGAAATTCGATCATAACACGGTATTCACTACAATTGTGAATCCTTTCTGGACACCTTCGGTAACCAATGCCGAATTTACAAATAACATCTTTTTCGGTATTCATGCTCTTGGACAAAGACAGCGTGAAATTCAAGCCGGTTGGTTCGGTTGGTGGCCTGACAGTCCAACAGGTATAATGAATTACGATACATTGAGCTCCGATCTGGAGGCACAATTCGGCATTAGTGATGCCGAAAGACGGATTATTCAAAGAAACAATGCATGGTATAATCCCCAAGAATTTATCGATTTTTGGAGCAATTTCCCGGATTCCGTTGCTGTTACCGATGCCAACGGCGATACAACCGGTTGGACGGTTCAACCCCTTCCAAGTACTCCCTGGATGAACAGTATTGTTCAAGCTATGTTCGATGACGATGCCAATTATCCCAATTTTGTTGATGAAGGTACGATGAATGTCGATCCGCAATTCGATCCGACGATGACTCAAGTTGTTGTCGATAGTGTTGTCTCTTGGGTTACTTGGTGGAGAAACGGTTTGGGCTGGAACTCACCCGACGGTCCGTCCCGTCAATATGATTTTTCAGCCGATCAATTCAACTTGCCCTGGCCTTTACCCGAGCAACTTACTTATAGTAATTCCGCTTTGGCTACAGCCAGCACCGAAGGTTTGCACCTCGGCGACTTGAACTGGTATCCTGATGATAAAGCACAATGGTTAACCGATATCAAGAATGAAACTGGTGCAACAATTCCGGTTAATTATTCTCTTGAACAAAATTATCCCAATCCGTTTAACCCGTCTACCGTTATTAAATTCTCCATTCCCGATCAGAATAACGTATCGCTCGACGTATTTAACGCTTTGGGTCAGAAAGTTGCAACCTTGGTTAACAAAAATTTAAGCGCCGGTAAGTATGCTTATACTTTCGATGCATCGAATCTTTCAAGCGGCGTTTATTTCTACACTTTGAAAGTAGGTGACTCATTTTCGAAAACAATGAAAATGATTTTGATGAAGTAAATTCACTGTACCCCTGTGATTAGTAGTGAGAAGATGGCACAATGTTCCGCATTGTGCCATTTTTTTTGTATTCACCCAAACAGACTTTAATCGAATGGCAATGCTCAATCCAAGCCGGAGAATGACGGTCTGAGTGGAGCTTTCTACTGCCGTAGAGGTCCATACCTCTACGGAATTTATTAATTGTTGTCGAGGACCACTCCTCGACATTTTTTAAGTAATTTACTATTTTACTACTAATAATCTAAACTAAAAAAACAACATGGGCTTAAGGAATAGAAACAACATAAGCGAAGAACAAATCTATTCCCACTGCCGTAGAGGTCCACACCTCTACGGAATTT
>JALSTB010000145.1 GCA_026983955.1 Melioribacteraceae bacterium | reverse complement strand
TATTTTTCGGCGAGCGCTTCGAGGACAGATTCGTTTAGTTCTTTATTTTTCTTTGCTCGTTCTTGTTTGGAGAGAACGGTTCCTACCAATTCCGCATATTTATCGTATGCCAATTCATAAACATCTTTTTTCAATTCCTCATCAATTTCCACTTCGGGCACTTCCATTTTGGGAAGTCCGCACAACTCACGCAGTTCTTTTTGCACATCCACCAATTTCTTAATGCTTTCGTGGGCAACTTTTAGTGCTTCGAGGAATTCGGCTTCCGTTACCTCTTTAGCTTCACCTTCAACCATCATAATCGAATCTTCATTACCGGCGACTATCAGTTCCAAATCGCTGTTATGGATTTGTTCGATAGTGGGATTAATAATATATTCGCCGTCCACCCTCGAAACCCTTACTTCTCCGATAGGTCCTTCGAACGGAATATCGGAAATGGTAAGAGCGGCAGATGCGCCAATTGCACCAAGAATATCGCCTTCGTTGGCACCATCGAAAGAATAGACAAAGGATATAATTTGAGTTTCGTTTTTATATTGTTTCGGGAAAAGCGGTCGGATCGGTCTGTCAATCAACCTGGAAGTAAGTATTTCTTTTTCCGTCGGTCTGCCTTCGCGTTTAAAAAATCCGCCGGGATATTTTCCGGCTGCAAATGCTTTTTCGCGGTATTCGACGGAAAGCGGGAAAAAGTCCTGGTCTTCTTTCGCCGTATCCGATGCGGAGGCTGCGACGAAAACCATTGTATCGCCCAGGCGTACCATAACCGCACCGTTTGCCTGGCGGGCATACCGGCCGGTTTCAATCGTGATTTTTTTACCACCTATTTCAACTTCTTTACTATAAATCATTTAAGTTCCTTTTATTTTCTTATTCCTAATTCTTTAATTACTTTTCTGTATCGTTCGATATCCCTTGCTTTGAGATAGTCCAACAATCTTCTTCTTTTACCAACCATTTTCATTAATCCGCGCCTTGAAGCGTGATCTTTTTTATGTTCGGCAAAATGGTTTCTCAAACTGTTAATTCTTCCGGTAAGAATTGCAATTTGAACTTCCGCAGTTCCGGTATCCTTTTCGTTCTTACCGAACTTCGAAATCATTTCTTGTTTTTGTTCTTTTGTTAACGGCATCTTTCACCTCTTTTTAGTTATACAATGTAACCCCAGAATTAACCGGGATTAATTAATTACTTTTTCTTTGAAAATTTCTTTTGTTCTCTTAATATCGTTTTCAATTTGTTGAACGAGTTGTTCTTTACTTCCGAATTTCTTTTCGTCTCTTAACCTTTTAACAAATTGAACTTCAATATTTTCATTGTAAATATTTTTGTTAAAGTCCAGAATATGAACTTCGGTAATCGCATGCGGAGTTTGGTTAAACGTAGGGCGAAAACCGATATTCATAACTCCGAAATATACTTTATTTTCCAATTTTACGGAAACGGCATAAACACCATTTGCCGGTATAAGTTTTTGTTTGGAATCCGGTTGCAAATTTGCAGTTGGAAAACCGAGCGAGATACCCCTTCCGGCTCCGTGTACAACTTTTCCGGAAAGGGAATAATTTCTTCCCAAATAATTATTCGCTTCTTCAATTTTTCCATCCATCAACAAATTCCGTATAAGTGTACTGCTTATTATAACTCCGTTTTCGGTTATGGGTGGCACTTGGGTAACATCAAATCCGAGTTTTTCACCTAAATTTCTCAATGTACTTTCATTTCCGTCTCTGTTTCTGCCGAACTTATGGTCGTAACCGATTACAACATGTCGCGCGCCAATTTTATTACAAATGAATTTGCGAATAAATTCTTCCGAGGTCAACTTGGAAAATTCCTTTGTAAAATTAATTATCATCAAATTTTCAATTCCGTAAAGCCGGAAAATTTCCTTTTTCTCTTCCAAAGTGGTAAGCAAGCGGATATCGAAATTTCGGGACACAACCGTTCTCGGATGCGGTTCAAAAGTTATAACAAAATTCCTGCTGTTTTCTTCTTTGGAAATTCTAATCAATTCGTCCAATATTTTCCTGTGCCCGCGGTGTACGCCGTCGAACGTTCCGATTGTAACTACAGTGTTTTTGGATTTTTCAATATTTGAATTTTCATCAAAAATATTCATTCAGTTCCCGACGCCGGAAATTTTTGTTTCTGAAATTATTTCATTTAATTCGTTTATTGTAAAAGCGTTTTTAACATCAAATTCACCAATTCCGGTTCTGCGTAATTCTTTCAGATAAGCACCGCATCCCAGTTTTTCCCCGAAGTCGTTCGCTATTACTCTAATGTATGTTCCCTTTGAACATTTAATTTTAAAATAAATATCGGGTAAATCAATTTTTTTTATTTGGAATTCGTACACAGTAACTTTTCTCGGTTTCCGTTCAACTTCAATTCCATTACGTGCATATTTGTAAAGCGCTTTCCCTTTGTGTTTCAGAGCCGAATACATCGGCGGAAGTTGCTCGATTTCACCGACAAATTCCTTCCTTACCCTTTCGATCTCCTCATGTGTTACGGTAGAATAATCTTTTACCTCAACGGCTCCGGTTTCACCATCCATCGAGGGGGTTCTTTTACCGAGCGAAAATATTCCTTCGTAAATCTTCGGCTGATTTTGAAACGCTGAAATTTCTTTAGTTTTTTTACCGGTACATAGAATCAACAATCCCGTTGCAGCGGGATCAAGCGTACCGGCATGACCGATTTTTTTTATTTTCAAAATTTTCCGCAGCTTTCTTATTACATCGAAAGAAGTAATCCCTTTTTCTTTATCAATAATAATAACTTCACCTTTTTCAAAATCCGGGGTTAAATTTTCAAGTTTATTTTTTGCTATCATCTTTATGAATTTTGTTAAACAACTCTTCCATTCTCTCAACGTAATCGAGTGTATCGTCAACGTAAAAGTGTAACTCCGGTGTATTTTTAATTCTTACCCTGTGAGCCAATTCGGTTCTTATAAAACCTTTTAAAGATTCTACATGATTCATTACGTAATCGCGTTTCTCTTTATCGAGAATTGATAAATATACTTTTGCAATTTTCAAATCCGGTGAAACTTTAACATTGGTGATTGTTACAAGTCCCAGTTCCGGATCTTGAATTTTGTGCAAAAATATCAAGCTCAGTTCTTCTTGAATTAAAGAAGAAATTTTATTTAGTCTAACTGACATCGGTTATTCCAAGTACTGTTTGGTTTCTACAGTTTTGTAGCCTTCAATGATGTCACCGACCTTAATATCATTAAAGTTTTGAATACTTAATCCGCATTCATATCCGGCATCCACTTCTTTCACATCGTCTTTAAATCTTTTTAATGAAGCCAATTGACCTTCGTAGATTGCCACACCGTCGCGGAACAATCTGATTTTTTGGTTCCGTGAAATTTTGCCTTCTTGCACGTAGCAGCCGGCAACGGTTCCAACTTTCGGAACCTTGAATATTTCCCTTACTTCCACAACTGCCGCCACTTCTTCGGTAATAACCGGCGAGAGCATTCCTTCCAAGGCGGATTTGACTTCATTAACACAATCGTAAATAACATTATAAAGTCTGATATCAACTCTTTCTTTTTCAGCCAATTTACGGGCGTTTGAATTAGGTCTTACATGGAAGCCCACAATAATAGCGTTCGATACACTTGCAAGCAAAACATCGCTTTCGGAAATGGCTCCAACGCCTTTGTGCACAATATTAACTTTAACGTCTTTGGTGGAAAGTTTAACCAAAGCATCGGAAAGGGCTTCGACGGAACCGTCCACATCGCCTTTAACAATAACGGGTAATTCCTTCGCTTTACCTTCACTTATTTGTGAAGCAATTTCATCCAAAGTAATGTGCCGTTTTTGACGGCGTTCTTGTTCTCTTTTAATTTGCTGACGTTTTATGCTTATTTCGCGTGCATCGCGTTCGGAATCCACGGCTACAAAAACATCACCCGCTTGCGGAGCGCCTTCGAATCCGAGTACCAGCACGGGGGTTGACGGAGGAGCTTCTTTTACCTTACGGTTCCTTTCGTCGAACATTGCGCGGACTCTGCCGTACTGGTTACCTGCAACAAAAGGTTCACCGATTCTGAGAGTTCCCTTTTGTACAAGAACGGTAGCGGTAATTCCCCTTCCTTTTTCCAACTTGGTTTCGATTATTGCCCCTCTGGCTTTTCTATCGGGATTTGCTTTCAGTTCAAGAATTTCCGCTTCAAGCAAAATTTTCTCGAGTAAGAGGTCGATGTTTGTACCCATTTTCGCAGAAATTTCAACGGATTGATATTTACCGCCCCAGTCTTCAACCAAAACATTACGTTCAGCCAATTGTTGTTTAATTTTTTCGACGTTTGCATTAGGTTTATCGATTTTGTTTATCGCAACGATTATCGGCACTCCGGCTGCTTGGGCGTGGTTAATAGCTTCCACGGTTTGAGGCATCACGGCATCGTCGGCGGCAACAATAAGAACAACTATATCGGTAACGCTGGCTCCTCTGGCACGCATTGCAGTAAATGCTTCGTGCCCCGGGGTATCGAGAAAAGTGATGTAATGTTCTTCATCAACTTTAACTTTGTAGGCGCCGATATGTTGTGTAATTCCGCCGGCCTCACCGGCAACCACGTTCGATTTCCTGATATAATCCAGAAGCGATGTTTTACCGTGATCGACATGTCCCATTATTGTAACTACGGGTGGCCTCGGTTTCAAAGATTCCGGTGGATCTTCAAAATCCGCCAATTTATCAAGAGCAACTTCTTCTTCGAAGACTACTTCGAATCCGAATTCTTCGGCAACCAAACTGATTGTTTCCACATCCAAGCGTTGATTTACCGTAACCATCAGACCGAGTGACATGAATTTCTGGATAACTTCACTTACGGGAATTCCCATCAAATTTGCCAGTTCGCCGACCGCAATAAATTCGGTAACGTGTATTTTCTTTTTTTCTAATTGTTTTTGTTCTTCAACAATTTCAAGTTGTTCCTTCTTTTCTTTCCGTTTCTTCTTACGTTTGCTTGCCCTGTCGCCTATTCCCGATTCATCCATGCTCAGCAGTGTTTGCTTCACCGTTTTGTCAATTTCTTTTTTATCTATTTCGAAGCGTTTTGCTTTTTTCTTTTTCTTCGATTTTTTCAGTTCTTCCCCGTCAATAGCCATTGCTTTCTTTTTGGCTTTAAGAACCTTTTTCTTTTTCTTCTTTTTAACGGGTTTTTCTTCCTCTGCTGGAGCGGGGGGCTGATCTTCTTTGACGGGCTGTTCCGGTTCTTCTTCCATAGAGTCGATTTTCCCTACTATCTTCAAACCGCCGCCTTTTTTCAGTACCCTTTCGGTTTCGGTCAAATATACTTCTTCTTCAATAACTTCTGTTTCTTCCGTTTTTTCAGGTTCTTTTTCTTGTGCAGTTTCCGTTTCTTGTTCAACTACGGGTTCTTTTTCTTCAGCTTCTTCCGTTTTCTCTTCCGTTACCGGTTCTTCCTCAACTTCCGGCTTTGGTTTTTCTTCGGGCACTTCGGGGGTTTCCTCTTCGGGAATTTCACCGTGAGTTTTCTTAAACTCCAAAATCTTTTTATAATGTTTTTCAGCCAGCTCAATATCTTTTTTAAATTTGTCGTAAATTGCCGCAAGCATTTCATCAGTTAAAATCGACATGTGCGATTTAACTTTGAATTTTTTTTCTTTCAGAAATTCCAACAGTGTATCCGTCGAAAGATTATATTCGGCGGCAAATTTGTACAGTCTAATTTTTTCAGCTTTTTTTGTTTCTGGCATTTTGGTCTCTGTTAAATTTATTCTTCTTCTTCAAATTGATTTTTAATGGTTTCTATAATTTCTTCTGCTTTTTCTTCATCGATTCCTTCAATCTTTTTCAATTCATCAACACCGGCGGTTAAAACTTCCACGGCGGTATCGAACCGGGCGTGAATAAGCAAGTTAACAATATCGGCGCCTAGTTCCTCTTTCAAGTCAACCAGTTCGATATCGTCTTCGTATTCTTCAAACGGTTTTTCTTCCCTAATTACATCTATATGATAACCAGTTAATTTCATCGCCAAGCGTATATTTACACCGTTACGCCCTACAATTAAAGAAACCTGGTCGCTATCGGCGTAAACGGTACAAGTTTTTTCATCTTCGTTGATTTCTATTTGCTTCAGTTTTGCCGGAGCCAAGGCACGTTGAATATATTCTACCGGATCATCGGAATAATTTATAACGTCTATGTTTTCATTATTCAGTTCACGTACGATTGAATGAATACGTATTCCTTTCATTCCGACGCAAGCTCCCACGGCGTCGATCCTCGCATCGTTGGATTCGACAGCAACTTTGGCTCTTTCCCCAGGCTCGCGGGCAATGCCTTTAATCTCAATTATGCCGTCATATATTTCCGGTATTTCAATTTCGAACAATCTTCTTAAAAATTCGTTATCGGCACGGGAAACAATAATTACGGGGCGGTTACCCGATTTTTCAACCTTTTTTACAACGGCTCTTATTGTGTCGCCTTTGCGGTAACGTTCACGCGGAATTTGTTCGGAACGTGGTAAAATCAATTCGTTTTTATTGTGATTTATGAGCACGTCGTTTTTACGTACTTGATAAATATCACCAACGATTATTTCACCAATCATTTCACTGTATTCTTTAACAACAATTTCTTTTTCTATTTCACGAATGCGCTGATTCAAACTTTGCCGGGCTAAGTTTATTAACCTTCTGCCGAAAGAAGCAAGTTCGATTTTTTCAATATAATCATCTCCAACTTCCAATTCTTCTTCGTTTCCGCGTTCGTTCACTTCGTCTATACTGATTTCGGTATTCGGATCGGTTACTTTTTCCACAATTTTCCTTTCGAGGAAAATTTCTATATCGCCTCTGTCCATGTTAACCACAACTTCGTAAGATGCATCGGGACCGAATTTTTTCTTAACGAGAACACCGAAAACTTCTTCGATAATCCCCGCAAGTATGTCTTTATCTAAACCTTTTTCCCTAACCATTTGGGAAAACGATTCAACAATAGCTGAGTTCATTTGGATAGCCTCCCTGTCAAAATCTAATAATTACTTTTGCTTTTTGTATTTGATTAAAATTCAATTTGATTTCACCTTTGTTTGTAAGGAAAGTAAGATTCTCTCCATCAATATTTATCAATTCTCCTTCAAATTTTTTCTTTTCGCCGTTTTCGAGATATTTTATTTCAAAACTTCTGTTTATGTGTTTCGGATATTGCCTTAGATATTTCAAAGGTTTATCAATTCCCGGTGAAGATACATCCAACCGGTAATTTCCCGTCAACAGTTCTTCGTCTTCAATAAAAGAAGTAATTTTCCTGCTAAGTTTCGAGCAATCGTTTGCCGTAACCGGTTCATCCCCATCTATGTAAATTTCAATTACGGGATTTCTTTCGTTACCCCGGATTATCAAGTCGATTAGCAGAAAATTATTTTTTTCCACCAAATCGATTATTTTCTTTTTAATATTTTTCTTGATTCGTTCCATACAAACAAAAATCGCCCTCAAGGGGCGAAATTAGAATTAACAAATTTACAAACTTATTATTGATTTAGCAAGAATATACGGATTTATCATCGATTCAGAGTATAAATTCTCAAGATTTTAACAATACCTCAAACCGTTAAAACGGTTGTGTATCAGCGTAAGTTATTGCTAACCAATGGCTTAAGCCGTTGGTTAATAGCAAAGAAAATTATTCGCAACCGGTTTACCGGTTTTTAACCACACAAGAGAACAAGAAAATTATTTTTTTATTTCCCCACAACTATTTGTTTTATCGTAAAAAAAATCTGCCACTGAATTGCTGGGATTTATTGTCGATGAAAATGAATATTATATTAAAATCCGGACAATTAATACACGTTTGCGTTTTTAGTTTTATTCGGATATACTGTCAACTATAAAATTACCACTGTTTGATAAGCCGGGGCAGATAAATACTTAACGATACACCTCTTGCAAGCATAAATAAAATCATTGCAAGCCAAAGAGCATGATTTCCGATTTGAGGATTTAAAAGAAAAAAAACGGGTAGAAAAACCACGAGTGTAGAAAAAACCATGGAGTTTCTCATTGGTCTGGCAGCTGTTGCCCCTATGAATACACCGTCCCATATAAAACACACCGCATTAATTAAAGGTGCAAATATCGTCCACATTGCGTATTGCATGGCGGTTTCAATGACAATGGTTTGATTTGTATAGAGAATTATTATTTCCTTTATCCAAATAAAAAAGATTAGTGAAAGAACAAATCCTTGAGCCAAACCCCACGCCAGTACATATTTGACAGTTTTTTTCAGCATCGGTTCGTCTCTTCTTCCCATATATTTTCCAACCAAGCTTTCGGCGGCAAATGCAAATCCGTCAACACCGTAAGAAAGAATAAGCCAGAGCTGTAGCAAAATGGAATTAGCTGACAAAACCGTGTCGCCGAACTCCGCCGATTTTGCAGTAAAAAAACTAAAAACAAAAATTAGAAATAGCGTTCGAATGAATAAATCGAAATTTACATTAAAGAATTTTTTAATTTTTTCAACTTGTAATAATTTATTTTTATCGAAATAGCGAAAAACATCCGAATAATATTTCCCCATCAGAAAAAGACCGAACAGCAAACCGGTATATTGCGAAATTACGGTTGCCCAGGCGATACCGTCCACATTTAAATTTAACCGGTAAACAAAAACGAAATTCAGAATGATATTCAATACATTCACCAGAACACTCAGATATAACGGAAATTTTGCGTTCTGCATTCCTAAAAACCAACCGTGCAGGGCATAAAGCGAGAGCGTTGCCGGTGCAGCATAAATCCTGATCCGGAAATATATCCGGGCATATTTTTCAACTTCTGCGGAGCCGTTTACCAAAGCAAACGATATGTACTCAATTAAATCTTTTGTAAGAAGAAAAACCGCTGCCGTTCCCACCGCAACTATTAAAGCACGGGAAAACGTCATGATTACTTCGGAATTTGATTTTTGCCCGTATGCTTGTGCCGTTAAGCCTGTAGTTCCCATACGTAAAAAACCCACACCCCAATACAGAAAATTAAAAATCATGGATCCGACGGCAATACCGCCAATGTAAGCCGGCGCGGGTAAATGCCCCATTATTGCGGTATCAACCGAGCTAAGCAGAGGAACGGTTAGATTACTTAATATATTCGGAATGGCAAGTCTTAGAATTTTCTTATTCACGGAATATCCGTTTCCACCAAATTGTCAAGACAGTTTAGCACACTTTTCCGCCGAAGTAACAATTCCTTTAATCAACGAAGAGCTGAAACCGTTATGTTCCATTTCATTCAATCCGGCAATTGTACAACCTTGCGGGGTTGTAACTTTATCCACTTCTTTTTCTGGATGGCTTTTGTTATCCAATAAAATTGAAGCGGCACCCTTTGCAGTTTGTGCAGCAATATATAAAGCTTCTTCGGCGTGAAATCCGATTTCGATTCCCCCTTGGGAGGCGGCTCTTATTGCGCGCAAGAAAAATGCGATACCGCACGCTCCCAAAACCGTGGCAGCCACCATTAATTCTTCTTTAATTATCAAAGTTTTACCCAAATTATTAAATAATTCTTCCGCAAGTTGTATGTAAGAAGTTTCCTTTTCATCGGAACTTAAACACGTCATCGATTCACCGATTGCAATTGCGGTATTCGGCATTACGCGGACAACGGGAATTCCTGCAACGGTTTTTTTCTTTATTGCCGAAATTTCAAGTCCAGAAACAACGGAAAATATAATATGTTTTTTAGGATTTAAGGATTTTTTAATTTCCTTCAGAATGGGCTCCGCTTGATGAGGTGTAACGGTAAGAATCACAATCTCCGAATTCTCTACTGCTTTTTTGTTATCACTTGTAACATTAAAACCAATACTTTTTAAATTATTAATGGCTTCTTTACTTCTTCTTGTAAGAATCAAATTCTTTTTCCGAACAACTTTAGCTTCCGTTAAACCTTTAACTATTGCAAATCCAATGTTACCGCAACCTAAAATTGCAATTTTCCGATTCAGCAACGATTTCATTTTGTTTCCTCTATTTTTAATGTTTCACCTTCCGTTTTTGCAATTACCGCCGCGCCGCAACTATCGCTCCATACATTAATCACCGTTCTCATCATATCCAGAATTCTGTCCACAGTCAAAACCAATCCTATTCCTTCCAAAGGCAAGCCTACAGCCGAGAGTATGATGGTCATCATCACCAAACCTGCCATTGGAACGCCCGCCGCACCGATTGAAGCCAAGAGTGCGGTAATTACAACCACAATTTGTTGAGTGAATGAAAGATCGATACCGTATGCTTGTGCAATAAACATAGCTGCAACGCATTCGTAAAGGGCTGTGCCGTCCATGTTCACCGTGGCACCCAAAGGCAGCGTAAAACTGGTTATTTTATTCGACACTCCGGCGTCGTGTTCAACAGCCTCCATTGTTAAAGGTAATGTTGCATTTGAGGAAGAAGTTGTAAACGCAGTTAACAAAGGAGTTGTCATAACCTTTGCATACTTTATGGGATTTAATTTTCCCACAAATCTCAATATTGCGGGCAAGGTTACCGTACCGTGAATCAACAATGCAAGTGCAACGGAAATCATGTACAAACCAAGTTTGCCGACAATGTTTAGCAATCCGCCGGCACTTGCCTGGTCGGCAACAACTTTTGCAACAATTCCCAATATTCCCAAAGGAGTGAATTTAATTACAAACATTGTTATTGCCATCATTACGTTGAACACACCGTTAAAGAAATCGGTTAATTGGGTTTTATATTTGTGTTCCACTTTCATGATAAAATAGCCGAAGAGAATGGCAAAGAAAATCAAAGCTAGCATCTCACCTTTAGCCATTGCTTCAACGATATTTGTCGGGATAATGGAATAAAGTGTATCGACAAACGAGCGTTCGGTAACTTTAAGATGTTCAACATTTTGTGCTAATCCGAGATCGGCACCAACCCCGGGTTGAACAAGATTTACAACAACCAGACCTGTAATTATAGCCAATGTACTTGTCGATACATAATAAACAAATGTTTTGAAACCCAGTCTCCCTAAATTTTCAGCTGTTCCGATATTGGAAACACCGGAAATTATGGAACTGAGAATTAACGGTACAATAACCATTTTTAAAGCTCTTAAAAAAAGCGTTCCCATCCAGCTAACATAATCAACATACCCGGTCAGGAACATACCGTATAGAACACCCAGAAACAGTGCAATTAAAATTTGCCAGTGCAGTTTTATTTTTAGCATTTTAAATCCCGGTTAATTATAAGATTTTCAAAAGTATTTCATCACAAAGGGAATAACCTTTCGGGGTAAACTTAATGAAATCATTGTTCCAAATCAGCAAACCATTATTTTTTAATTTTTGAAATATTGACTTTTTAGATTCATACCAACTGGCACCGAACTTACTCTTCAATTTGGTTAAATCCAATCCCTTGCTGCGAAGCGCCAACATTACAAATTCTTCAAGGAGTTCCTTGCTTGTCAGTTTTTCCTCACCCCGTATTGCGTTTTCTTTTTTTTCTATTTCGGAAATGTATCTTTTCAGACTGGAAAAATTCCACCAACGTTTTCCATTTACGAAAGAATGGGCGGATGGTCCCAACCCCAAATAATCTTTATGATTCCAATAAGCAAGGTTGTGTTCGCACTCATACCCGGATTTACAGAAATTCGATATTTCGTATTGAATAAAATTATTTGATGTTAAATAATCAATTGTAGTTTCATATAATTCCGCATCGTAATCTTCATCACCGATTTTAACTTTACCATCCAGAACCATTTTGTTTAAGATGGTTCCCCGTTCAAGAATTAAACTGTAAGCCGAAACATGAGTGACGGGAAGGCTGACAACCCGTTGAAGATTCTCCAACCATTCATTTTTGGTTTGGCCAGGCAAATTGAAAATCAAATCGACATTGATATTTTCAAAACCGGCTTCGGCAGCATAATTAACTGTTTGAGTTGCCGTAGTACTAGTGTGAATGCGGGTCAAAAATTCCAAATCCTTATCATGAAAAGACTGCACACCAATGCTCAAGCGGTTAATGCCCGACTCTCTGTATTGCGCGAGAACCTCTTTGTTTACTGTACCGGGGTTTGTTTCAAGTGTAATTTCAACTTTATCCGATACTTCAAAATTACGGTGAATTATATTGAGAATATCATGAATAAAACCTGGACCCATCAACGAAGGCGTACCGCCTCCGAAAAAAATTGTGGTTACATATCTTTCCGGTTCAAGGATTTTTTTGAAATAACTAATCTCCCTTTTCAACGATGAAAGAAAATATCTTTTGTTCTCCAGATTTATGATGGAATAAAAATCACAGTAAATACATTTGTGATCGCAAAAAGGAATATGAACGTACAAAGAAATATCTTTTTTCAATTGGACTTTATAATAGTTCGACAAATAAATTCCAATTTAGGTAAGTTTATAAAAAAAGGAAAATGAAAATAGAAATTCAGGCTGCGCAATTGATACGGCACAGCCTGAAAAATTTTAGGTCAAAGTGCGGTTTTTGCTTCGAAACCGATATTAAAAGTTCCTCGAAAAGAATAAGGTGGAGTACCTTCTTTTATTTGCAGGTATAAAGTTACGGTAAAACATATTTCATCACCGCTAGCGAATGCTTGCTGCAAATAATCGTTAGTTCTGTTAAAATCCTTTGAATATAACACAATAGAATAAGGAGAACCGGCAAAATCGCCAGGTGAAACATCTTTAAGAACGTTTTTAAAAAGTGTATTTCCCATCGCGTCCTTAACCTCAATTACAATATCACCCTTCATATCCGACGGTGAATAAGCCAATGTTTCCAAAGACGCTTGGACGAATGTTATTTCGGTTATATCCTCCTTACGTTCCAGAAATGAATCCGTACTGTCGATACAAAACGAAACGGATTGCGACAATGAACTTTCCTGCCCTGAAATTTCAAAGGTTCCCTGCAAAGGAATATCCACTGGTAAACTTTTAATGGTATCCAAAACATTGCATCTTGCAAACGCAACAAGCAAAACAAGCAGTAAAACCTGATTTATAAACTTCAATTTTATCATTTATTAACTCTTAAGACTTAAAATTCAAAAGCAATACCTGTAGTAAACACATTTTGCGAACCCAAGCTGTAGTCGGCATGAAGGACGAAAAACGCTGCGGTAAAAGCCCCGCCTACGGTCATTCTTATACTGTTATCGCCGTCGAACGATGCATTAACTTCTGTTCCGTCCAATGCGGAAACATTGTTCGGATCTTTGTACACGTAAGAAAATTCCGTAGTTGAGGTTTCGTATTGTAAACCGCCGTAAAGTGTAAACATACCAAAAGATTTACTTGCGTGTACGTTGAACGCTGTATTTTTCGATGCAATAATATTCGACACGGATAGTTTAGTGTACAAAAACTGAACCGAGATATTTACAGGAAAAAGCGGGATGTATTGGCTAATATTGTGCTTAATACCAAAACCGAATATACTTAACGTTTCACCGCTATCGCCCAAATCTATATCGGGCAAATAACGCACCATTAATTCCGTTCCCATGAAACTTACGGAAGCTTGCGGAAAAGCCAACGGTACTGTGGAAATATTTAGTCCGTCGGGGTAAGAAACATCGCCGAGCGGTCCCGAATAAACCGTGCCTTTATCTCCGAAAATCGTAGCCGTTTCCGTGCCGGCGGAATAGCCTTGTGGTAATCCGACGGGTTTGAAAGTAAGCTGATTATCCGGTACAAAAACAAACATTACCGGTACACCGATTGAGAAACCGAACAATTTTGAGACATAAGCATCATGGTAGCCGGCGGAATTTAAGCCGACGCCAATCGAAGTAACCGCGGGTTTGGCATACTCCGTTAAATCCTGTTCCAGCAAATAGCTTAGCCGGTCTTCCAATTGTGCTGAAACTTGAATTGAAAAAAGCAATATAAAAAGGGTGATGAAAGTAGTTTTTCTCATTTTGCTCCTCTGAATTTGGTGAGTAAAAGTTATCTCTTAATTATCGAACTTTCCCGAAAAATATAAAGATCCGGAAAAATTTTACAATAGTGAAACAAATTATGTGCCACCAATTCAAATATTCATTAATTCACGAGCACCTTTCAAGCTCGATTCCGTTACTTCTTCGCCGCTAATTAATTTTGCAACTTCTTTAACTCTTTCATCGTCGGAAAGTCTTCGCAAACGGCTAATCACCCTGCCGTCTTTTTTGATTTTTTCCACCACAAAATGGCAATCTGCAAGTCCGGCTATTTGAGGTAAATGCGTTATTGAAATTATTTGATGAAAAGATGCCAGATTTTTCATTGCCCTTCCCACTTTTTGAGCGATTCTACCACTTATTCCTGTATCTATTTCATCGAAAATAAGCAAAGGTAACTTATCGTTTTTGGCAAGAATTGATTTAAGAGCCAACATAATCCGGGAAATTTCCCCGCCTGAAGCTACTTTCGCAAGTGGTTTGGGTTCTTCGCCAATGTTCGTGGAAATGTAAAACTCTATTTCGTCAATGCCGGTGGTTCCGAATTTGATTTTACGGTCATTAACCAATACGTAATTTTCCTCGTTACCGGTCACTTTGGTTGTTTTGAATTTAACCGAAAAATTTGCATCGTTTATTCCAAGATTTTTTAATTCCGATTCAACTCCTTTTTTAAGTTTTTCCGCAATTTTTTTTCTCTTTTCCGAAATTCCGGTAGCAATTCCGGACAAATCCCGTCTAAGTGATTCAATTTCCGTTTCGAGAGAGGCAATTTTATCTGTGAAATTTTCGGCTAAATTCAGCTCTTGTTCAATCACTTTTCTGTATTCCAAAATTTTATCAATGGTTTTTCCGTATTTCTTTTTCAGTAGATTAAGTTCACCCAATCTTTCCCTGATAAAATTAATTCTTTCCGGTTCAACATCGAGTTTATCTTTGTAATCTCTGAAATAATCCGCCAAATCATTAACCGAAGCAAGAATTTCATCCAATTGTTGGGAACGCCCGGTAAACGATTTATCAATGCCCAGCAATTCGTTCAATAAATGCTGGACAGAAACAAGACTGTCGAAAACTGAATTTTCGGCTTCGTAAAGCTGATGGTAGATTTGTGTTGTATGGTTGAGCAGTTTCTCCGAATTTTCAAGAATATTGAGTTCTTCTTCCAATTCGGAGTCTTCGTTTTCCCCGGGTGATATTTTGTCTATTTCTTCCAGTTGGAACGAATAAAATTCCTTTTTCTCAATTAAACTTTGTTCTTTGTTTTTTAATTCTTTCAGTTCACCGACTTTTGCCAAAAACCGTTTCCTTTGCGAATGGTATTTTTCAATTAATTTTTCATAATTACCGAACTCATCCAACATTGCAAGTTGAAAATCGGTGCGCAATAATGTTTGATGATCGTGTTGCCCGTGCAAATCAACCAACAGCCTGCCGATTTCCTTGATTATGCTCAACTGCACGGGAGTATCGTTAATAAAACTTCTGCTTGTGGATTTAAGGGACACTTCCCTGCGCAGAATCAGTTCGGGTTCAAAATCCAAATCAAACTTTTCAAATAATTTTTCGATTTTCTTATTATTCGTTACGTCGAAAATTCCTTCCACAATAGCTTTTTTTGCTCCTTTTCGAACGATATCGGACGAAGCACGTTCACCCAGTAACAGGTTCATCGCCCCGATGATTATCGATTTGCCCGCACCGGTTTCCCCGGTGATGATATTCAGACCGTTCTCAAATTCAACTTCGATATTTTCAATAAGAGCGTAGTTTTTAATGAAAAGAGATTTTAACATATTTTGCTTGCAACATATCCTTTGAAAAGTTGTATAAATTTAATAAAAAATCATCATTTTGTTTGCTCTTTTTATATTTCCTTTATATATTTGTGTCCCTTAAAAATTAAGGTTGACCACGAGTTCTTTTAAGTGAAAAATTTATATCGCGGGGTTGAGTCCCGATACATCGGGAGTAGCTCGTCGGACTCATAACCCAAAAATTTATATCGCGGGGTAGAGCAATTGGTAGCTCGTCGGGCTCATAACCCGGAGGTTGCAGGTTCAAGTCCTGTCCCCGCTACTACATAAATCCCCTTGCGCAGGGGATTTTTTGTTTTTCCCTTTTTAATTCTTTCTTTAATCATGAAAAAATATTTCGTCTACGTAATCAAAAGCGTCGAAGGTTTTCATTATAC
>JALSTB010000144.1 GCA_026983955.1 Melioribacteraceae bacterium | reverse complement strand
CTGTCCCCGCTACTACATAAATCCCCTTGCGCAGGGGATTTTTTGTTTTTCCCTTTTTAATTCTTTCTTTAATCATGAAAAAATATTTCGTCTACGTAATCAAAAGCGTCGAAGGTTTTCATTATACCGGTATGACCGAAGATCTCGAGCTCCGTCTCAAACAGCATAACGATAAGTCTTTATCATTCTGGACAAAACGGGGTAACGATTGGAAACTTATTTACGTTGAAGTTTTTGATAATAAAACCGATGCTCTCAAAAGGGAAAAATGGCTTAAGTCCGGTGCCGGTAGAGAATTCTTAAAAAATAATGTGCCAGGGTATTAATTCTTCACACTTCATTTTTTTTTGAGGTTGCAGGTTCAATCCGCCTCGGCGGACTGTCCCCGCTACTACATAAATCCCCTTGCGCAGGGGATTTTTTGTTTTTCCCTTTTTAATTCTTTCTTTAATCATGAAAAAATATTTCGTCTACGTAATCAAAAGCGTCGAAGGTTTTCATTATACCGGTATGACCGAAGATCTCGAGCTCCGTCTCAAACAGCATAACGATAAGTCTTTATCATTCTGGACAAAACGGGGTAACGATTGGAAACTTATTTACGTTGAAGTTTTTGATAATAAAACCGATGCTCTCAAAAGGGAAAAATGGCTTAAGTCCGGTGCCGGTAGAGAATTCTTAAAAAATAATGTGCCAGGGTTATAATTTAGTGAAACACAAGCATAATTATGTTTTAAATAATTTTCATTAACTTATTATATATTTTATTTGAAAACAAGTAAGCAAAAAATACAATTGAATAAAAAATAATGAAAGGCAATTAACTTCGGCGGGTCCCCTTTATATTCTTTATGAAAAGTAATAAACTGCGTAAATCAACAAAGCAAAGTGCAAAAATACCAAAGCTCCCGCAGCCAATTTCTTTTTTAGCATTCTTCTTTTATATAATCTTTCTTCTTCCAATGCTTTTTCACTGTAAAAATCGCCTTTGCTTGGGTTCCATTCAGGATGCGTCAAAGGTTGATCAATATAACTTGCCATATTTTTACCCCTCATTTTTTTCCACAACTAATTTATCTGTTGCGCAAAATACAGAATTTCAGCTTTGAATCAGTGACTACAATCACAATTAGGGAAAAACCGTGATTTTTTTGATTGTTGGATATTTCAGTCTGATTATTTATTTTACCTTTCTAAATAATATTATTTTTTCGTATAAAGTTTTTTTATTTATTACTTGAAGGAAAAGAATATTTATTTTATTTTAGTAAATAAAATAATCCGGGAGAAAAATGAAAAAAAATATGACTTCTCGTGAAATTGCCCGTGAGATGGCAATATTAACATGCGAATTGGCAAAGGCGTGTAATCAAAAAGAAAAATCGTTTGCAGCCAAATTTAATTTAACCCCTGCGGAATTCCGGTGTTTGAGATTATTTTCAAATCATGATTCCCTATCCATTAAATTCATTACAAAAGCAATGGATATTACACCGGGAAGAACAACCCACATTTTAACATCGTTGGAAGATAAAAAATTAGTAAGACGCAAAGCCGATCCGAAAGACAAACGGAATATGATTGTTTATTTAACCAGTAAAAGCAAACCGTTCATCAAAAATCTGACGGAAAATCACGTTAGGATTCATGAGGAAATATTGGGGCATATCAAAAAGAATAATCAACCTATGATTATTAACGTGATGCGCGATGTAATAAATGCTCTTTACAAATGGACAGATAAAAAATAATTAAACCGGAGGATAAAACTCAAGCTGTTTCACCCCCGCAGCTTGAGCCGGCTCCGGCTGTGCACCCGAAGCAATGTTGACCGGTTATAATTTCCCTTCCTTCCAAAATATGGTGATCGAAATCTTTTATGTGCCGTGAATTTCCGGTTTTTACTTTCAGTTCAAGCATTTGATTGAAATCGCAATCGTACAAATATCCATCCCAACCGATTGACAAAGTGTATTTGCACATTACATTCCTTGCGGCTTCGGGGTTGAATGCGTTAACAAGTTTCTGCATATATTCCTCATAATTTCCCGAAGCTAAAAGATAATCAAGGTACCGGCTAATCGGCATATTTGTAATTGTGTAAAGATTATTAAATACAACACCAAAGTTTTTTGCCAATTCCCTTTTGTAATCCTTTTCCAAACATTCTTGTCCCGGTGGTAGAAAAGCTCCCACAGGGTTATAAACCAGATTAAATATCAATCCGCTGTTTTCTTTTCCGTAGCCCAAACCGTTCAATATTTTCATCGCTTTAATTGATTTTTCGAAAACTCCGCTTCCCCTTTGCCTGTCTGTGAAGGAAGCTTTGTAATATGGCAATGAAGAAACAATTTCCACTTTATTTCCTGCTAAAAATTCAGGATAATCTTCAAATCCGTTAGTAACCAGAATGGTAAGATTCGAACGGACAATGATATGCTTATCCATTTTTTTAATTTCGGTAACGAACCACTTGAAATGCGGGTTCATCTCCGGAGCACCACCGGTTAAATCCACTGTTTGAATACCGGAATTTGCCAAAGCTGAGAGGCACAATTCCATTGTCTCGCGTGTCATTATTTCTTTTCTGTCCGGACCGGCATCAACATGGCAATGTTTACAAACTTGGTTACACATCTTTCCAAGATTTACTTGCATAATTTCTATTTTACCGGCACGTAATTTTTCTTCCCCGGTTTCTTTATATTTTTCATCGAACGATGGAAATCCGTTTCTACGGTTAATAATTTCCAATTGAACTTCCGGTGAAGCCAGTTCGCTACCGAAAGCCTTCATACTTTTATGTCTTGCTTCCAATATTTATCCTTTCACATTGTTAATTTTTGGTTTACATTTTTCATTTGAACACCGTGCACAAGGGAAGCACCACCGCGGATGGCACTTGCCACGTGCACCGCTTCGGTCATTTGTTCCAAATCTGCTCCTTTTTCCAAACATGCTTGGGTATATGCATCAATGCAATACGGACATTGAACCGCATGGGCAACGGCAAGAGCAATTAACGATTTCTCACGTTCGGAGAGAGCACCTTCTTTGAAAACTTCCGTGTACCAATCGTTAAATTTTTTCCAAAGTTCAGGTGCACCTTCACTTATTTCCGAAAATTTTTTAAGATCTTTAGGATCGTAATACGTATCCATTTTTCTCCCTTTAATTTAAATTCGATTTTTTCCCGGCAAAAGTTGATATGAAAATTAATCGATTTTGCGAATTTTAACTTTTGACATGAACTTAACGTTAACAAATTAATTATTCGGGAATTAAATTTCATAAAAAAATCCGGAAAAAATGTAAGAAAGGCGACTAACTTAAAAATTTTTCCGGCTTGGAGTATTGTTTATTTACGCCGACACATTTTAACAGTGCGTAAAAATCCCTGTTTGCATCTAAAAGAAAAGCCGGACAATACGCCCGGCTTTAATTAAAAAATATAAGTTTGGAATTTATAAATTATAAGTAATTCCAATGCTAAAAGCGAGAACATCCAATTTGTGGATACCCGGCATATTTTCGGGAGCCAATGGGTCTGGATATGCTTTTACGTCCCTTTCGGCGCCAATCAAATATTCCAGTGCACCTTCCAGTGTAACTTTATCCATAAAATAACTGAACCCGCCGGTTATAACATGATTTGTTGAAGAAGGGAACAAAAAATTCAACGTTTCGTCCGGTGCGGGTGCTGGATCGTAATAATAACCGAATCTTACTGCATAATTTCCGCACGGGGCATATTCAGCACCAAGACGGATTTGGGTGGCATCTTTCCAATTTAAGCTGAAATCCGATTCGGTTGCCCATTGTTTATATTTGGCCGTTAATTTATCCAATGCTTTCCAATTGCTGTATTGTGCATCCAAAGTAAGAGTGAAATATTTTGCCGGATGGTAAGCTATTCCACCTGCGATCCACATCGGCCAGGTAACATTCCTGTCAAAATCGCTTTTCATCTGGGCGGGTAAGTCGAGCAATTCACCTGTGCCGCTCATTGTAACTTTTGTTGAAGTTCTGAAAGTAGCACCAAAAGATATTTTTTTCGAAGCGGTGTATTTCAAACCGATTGTAACACCATAACCCGTTCCGGTCGAATTTTCGGAGTATTGCGGCAATGTTTCAGGAATTCCGTCTTGATTCAAATCCAATACTTGATTATGCGGTCTTTTCAAATCGAATGTAGCGTAATAAATATTCACTGCCGCACCAACGGAAAATTGCGGAGTTATTTGATATGCAATACCGGGCGAAAAATTTATCACTCCGATTTTCGACAACCAGTTGAACGGACCCATTCCACCGGTAAGAGGCAAAACATCTTTGCCATTCCATTCCGCTCCCAATCCGGCCGGGACAAAAACTCCGAATGAGAGAGCCAAATTCTCCATTTTGTAGTTGAAAAATAGATTCGGACTGATATAATGATTTGTTACGGTTTTCGCATCAATTCCCGCAGCGGAATATTTGTAAGAGCCGAACGGTATCACATCGGTACCGAATACCAATATTGATGAATTTTGTCCGGCCAAACCGGCTGGATTCCAATAAAGTGCGGTTCCATCGTTTGCCAGACCTACAAAAGCGCCGCCCATGCCAAGGGCTTTCGTCCCAATACTGTTCAAACTCAGTCCGTTGGGCAATACGGAAAAATTAAAAATCAACATAAATGCAACGGTTAAAAAAGCTATTGTTTTTTTCATTTGCTCCTCTCTTTTAAATGGGAATTTATTCTGTTTATACCAATAAGCATATTAATTTACATACCTGTAATATTTCCATACAATTACCCGTAGAACCAAGCTGCGGATCAAATCTTTTTCCGATAATAATATACTAATATCTTTTGATATTTGTAAAACAAAATTATCAAGTAAATATAATTTGCGCTCCGGCGGATTTTTCGTAAAATTCGCCAACGGTTAAAACTTCATCGACTTGCGGACATAAATCGTCTTTGGTAAGATGAAACATATCCATTGCCGCTTTGCAAGCGTAAATTTTACCGCCGGCATCGCTAATCATTTCAATAAATTCCCTCACCGGAGGAATATCCAACGCTTCCATTTCTTTTTTCATCATGTGAGTTGCAAAAGCCGACATACCCGGAATCATTCCGAGCAACGTTGGCATTTTCATTCCGCCGGGCATTCTCATTGCGGAGTTTCCAACGGTAGCAACGCTCAGTTTATCCATTCTTTTATCAACAATTGCATCCAATCCGAAAAACGTAAAAAACAACATTGCATCTATTCCTTCCATCAGTGCGCCGTTGCCCATAATTAATCCGGGATATACTCCGTCCAACGAGCCTTTCGATACTACAATCGATACTTTTGTTATTTCGTCAGTCATTTTAATTTCCTCTATTTTAATTAATTAAACACAACCTTTCGGTTTCGGTAAACCGGCAATTTTAGCTGCTTTTTTAGCCGGTCCTTTAGGGAAAAGCTGGTACAGTTCTTTTGTATTTACACCGCTTTGTTTGGTTAATTTTCTGATAGAGGGAACTTGTCCGTTTTCCTTAAATTCCTTGCGGAGGAAATTTATTACAGCCCAATGTTTTTCCGTTAATTCTTCTATCCCTTCTTGTTTGGCAATTTCCTTGGCAATTTCTTCATTCCATTCTTCCGGATTTGCCAAGTGTCCGTCTTCATCAAGTTGAATTGTTTTTCCCAATAATTCTACAGTTGCCATTTTTTCTATCTCCTATATTTAGTTGTTAGAAATTTGTTTTTTGTTTTCTTCGCTTAGCTCAGCTAAATTTTTCAAGAATTTAATTGCGAATGCCAAACCCCTTCTCATTTCGGGAGTGTTGGCACGTTTGAATAATGTGAAGTAGGAAATATTTTCATCCACTTCAATATCCAGTTTTTTGTATACATTTACCGCATTGTTAATTGCCTGTAACATATCGGGTTGAGTAAGGTTTTTCACGGTATTCAAAATGGTAACAATGTTGTCTCCTAATGCTTTAACATCATCGACCGTGAAAGAAGTTACTATGTTATCCATTATGGTTCCGAGTTCTTTTAGGAATTGGAAATAACCTTTTCTGTCATATTCATCAAGTTTGTACATCAAGTCGATAATCGATTCTCGTGAAATGGGTGCAAAATCTTGTAAAAAATCACGCAGGCTTTCCAATTGTTCTATTGTTTTACTGATTGTACTTACATTTCTTAGCAATTTTTTGGCAAGAGCCAGCATATCACCGGTATTAAGCGAATCGTGCACTTCTTCCAATTCCACCACAGCGGTCTGGAAGAGGTCTTTGCCGACGCGTGTAAGATCTTCTTTCAAATCTTCCATTTCGCGTCTGTGACGTCTTTGAAGATCAATTTCTTCAAGTATCAAATCCAGTTTTCTATTAATATCGTTAATTTGAGTTTGAATATTTTTATCTTCCATAATTATTTCCTCTTTCCGGCCATTGACATTTGAGATTCTATTGGCAATTCTTGACCTTTAAGCAACAGATGCCAATACATCCAACGGAACATAACTTTTCCGTAGTGATTCATCTTCGTTTCTTCCAAAAGCGAAAACGGTCCGACGCCGGGCAAAGGAAATTTACCGGGCAGCGGTTCGGTGTCGTAATTAAAATCTATCAGTATTCCTTTCCCGAAACCTGATTCGATGTAGCAATTGGCGTGACCGTCGAACTTTGCTCTAGGTTGCAATCCTTCGGTAACATCAAGAAAGTTTTCGAGTAATATATCCGATTCGAAATGGGCTACGGAGCCGGCTTTCGAACTTGGCAAATCCGTTGCATCGCCAATTACGAAAATGTTATCGAACCCTTTTGCCATCAGAGTATGTTTGTCGGTCGGTATAAAATTAAGCTCGTCACCCATACCGCTTCGTTCTATTGCTTCGTCGCCCATGTTGGTTGGAATGGTAACCAGCACATCGAATGGAATTTCCTGTTCGTCCCAGGAAATTATTTTCTTATTGTCGTTATCGACACGTGCAATATTGAATTCCGTTGTAAGTCTAATATTCTTTTTATCGAGGAAGTCACCTAAAATGGAAGCAGCTCTCGGCTTTGTAAATGCACCCGGCAAAGGTGTAACAAAATGGATATCAACTTTGTCCCGAATTCCCCTTTCGGTAAAATACCAATCGGCTAAGAATACAAATTCCAACGGGGCAACGGGGCATTTTATGGGCATTTCGGTAATGTTGAGTACCATTTTCCCACCTTCCCAGTGTTTGAAGAAATCACGCAAAGCAACTGCTCCGTCTATCGTATAAAAATCGAAAATGTTTTTATACCATAGTTTATCTTTCAGTCCTTCCGTTTCTTCCGGTCTTATTTTTGAACCGGTAGCTATTATCAAATAATCGTACGGTAGTACTTGATTGTTTTTAAGCAGTACTCTGTTCTGATCCGGTTCTATCTTGTCAATTTCCGACATTATAACATTTACACCGGGAGGGAAAAAATCCCTTTTTGGTTTTATTACGTCTTTTCTTGTATATATATCAAACGGAATGAACAAAAATCCCGGTTGATAATAATGGGTTTCGTATTGGTCGACAATTGTAATTTGCCATTCGTTTTTATCAAGGACGTTATGGAGTTTATTTAACATCATCGTTCCGGCGGTGCCGGCTCCAAGTATAACAAGTTTTTTCATTTTACATTCTCCTTATTACGGTAATAGTTCTTTTAATTTCTCTTTAATCGATGCACAATTGCCAAAACTGCGGTAAACTTCGCAAGTACGGCAATCTTTATTCTTACAAATGTTCTTTTTATGGTTAATCATCCAGCATGGTTTTGTGTGTCCACTGTAAAATTCACAGTTGGATCGGTCACCGGCGGTGCATTTAACTATTGCCCAGCATGGAATTAATGCCAAAACCCTTCTGATTCCTTCGATGTTAATTTTGTCTTCGTTAATTGTTTTACGGATGCACATTACTCTTTCAATATCGCGATCGGAATAAAGCCTTTGGTTACTGCTTTTTTTATAGGGAATAATCAATCCCTCACGTTCATACATTCTTAATGTTGGAACCGAAATTCCCATCAGCTTTGCCGCAGTGCTTATTGTGTATTTGGGTTCGTCCAAGTCTTGCATTTTATTTTCCTTCAATAGTTGATACCATTTGATATCAACTTTCTTGCCAATGAATAATGTTAGTTTTTGTTTGATTTTCGAAGGGGTACGGGCAGGCTTTTCCCATTATTGGGAATACATGAATTAACAATTTTCCAAACGGTAAGAAAAAAAAGAGAGGTTGACTTTTTATAGTGCAAGTAATAATATTTTATATTTATAAAAGGTTGAAATGCTCTTAAGGCGGTAATAAAAAAAGGGCTGAATACCAGCCCTTATAACCGGATTAACAACCTTCGCGTTTTCTTTTTCCGCGTGATTTTTTCAATTTTACTTTAACGGGTGCTTTAAGTTTGGGCATCTCCGCCGTTTGTTTTGCTACCGTTGCACCGGTTTGAGGTTGTCCGCCGAAAAATTTACTTATTTCAGCCATTTTTTGGAATTCGATTTTTTCTTCCGGTGATGCGTCAATTCTCAACTTAGGAAATAATATTTTATCTTTCCAGCATTGAAGTCCGCCTTCCAAAACATACACGCCCTTGTAATCATTTGCTTTCAAGATGAACCAGCCTTGTGCCGCTGTAAATTCGTCATCGGCATAAAGAATTATTTTTTCATTGCGCATCAAATCGGAATTTAGTAATTGTGAAACCGGAATACATTCGGAAGTAGGAATGTTATATTTTTCATATTCCTCTTGTTTTCTCAAATCCACCAAGCGGTAATCGAATTTTCCTTCGATGATCCATTTGGCTAAATCTTTAGCATCAACTTTATCGTTAGAGGTAGAAGCAATCATTGCGAGTTCTTTTAAGTTAACCCTTTTAGTTACCCCGCCGGTCGGGTCGCCTACAAACGCAGCAATAATGCCCAATAAAATAGCGAGCAAACCAACTCTTTTTCTCGGCGGATATTCGGCAAAAGTTTTAAGCATCATTTTATTTATTCTCCGTTCTTTTTTTGGCAACTACTTTTTCCCCCCATTCAACCAATGTAAATCCTGCTATTGCCACTAAGATGACAACAAGCAGAACAAAACCGTAACTTACGTGGAAGAATTGGGGAAGATTCACTTTGCCCATGTGGGTTGAATAGAAAAAGTCCTTTAACAAAGGAAACATTTCCCCGAAAACAAAAATTCCGAAGAAACCGCCCAGAGCGTAGAAAATAGCATCTAATTTACCGGTAGCAATAGCCACACCCGAAGTTCCCGGACAGTATCCTCCGATAACAAACCCGATACCGAGAATAAGTCCGCCCACAATTTGCGGAAGGAGGTACGTATCACCATAATAAACCAGTGACAGATCTAAAAATCCCATCCAGGCAAAGTAAAACAATCCGATCATCGCAGTAACGATTGCCGTAAACATCACCTTGAAAACCCGCATATCGGTAAAATAGAATTGAGCTGCAAGCATTCTACCGCTGCCGAATCCGCCGCGTTCGAGCACGAATCCGAAAAACAAACCGATGACGAAAGCAATAATCAGACTTACTTCATCGTTAAAATAACCGAATTTGTAAAATGGTGCTGTCATATCCATTGCCTCCTTACAAAATAAGCGGTAGCATAAGCTCCGGCAAATACCATGAGCATAAACGCCCATCCACCCAAACTGAGTGCGGCGCCTCCGGTTAACCCCTGTCCGCTTGTACATCCTCTTGCCATTTTTGCTCCGAAGCCCATTAATGCACCGCCAATAAAAGCAAAAAGAAATCTTTTTTTGTTAGTAAATCTCGGACCTTTCTCAACCATCATTTTTGTTCTTCCGGCAATTGCACCGGAGATAAAACCACCGATTACCAAACCGATAACTTCAAACACCAGCCAATCTTTAAAAGGACTTTGAGTTCCGTCGCCCAAATATCCTTTATAAAAATCATTATTTTCGACCGCCGAAGGGGCTACCGTTTCCACACCAACGGCAACAACAGTGCTCAGAGCTCCCGAAGCACCCAATCCTCTTCCCATAATCACAAAGGTTGCAAGTAAAACCAATCCGAGCAGCAAGCCGATTAAATAAGGGTTTGTGTAATGATATGGAGTAAGTTCCCCTTCCCTTACATTATCTTCGAGATGATGAGTAAACCATTCTTTAAATTTGAACATTTTTATACTCCGTTAATTAGTTAAAGCATACCAATGGCTGTATTGCCCAGCCGCAACAATTACGAACCTCAAAATTAATCCGCCGATAATTACCATTAAGGGTGCAATAGGAGTATGACGGATTTTATGGTTAACAGCGAGCAACTGGATAAATAGAGGGATAACAATTCCCATCCCAATAACGAATACCCAAAAAATCGAAGCGAATTTCCCGATAAGTAACAAATCAACCGCTTTTGCGTGCACATCGGAATTGCTTGAAAGTCCGATAAGAAATACAGCAATTATGAATAATTCGAGAATCAGGAAACCGTTATCGGCTTTAGCCAGCAGTTCCCTCTCGTAAACATTTTTTGCGATTACGTGAACAAATGCTGCGGCACCGGAAAGACCCGAAACCAGGAATAACATCCAGAGAATGGATGAACTCCACAGCGGCCGGGCACCCAGAGAACTTAATAAAACTCCGGTGTATAAACCTATAGCGGCACCGAAAAACATCGTAACCACACCGAGATTTCTGATTAACAAGGGATGAGCGTGTAAATATTCGTGCCATTTTTTAACATGAGGAATTTTTTCCAACAGAAGTCTGTGAGGCCGCATCAACATATTTGCAAACAGAATCGGGTAAACCAAAATCAGAATCCAAGAACCCCAAGACATAGGTGAGGTAATTTGAAATGTAGTATATAATCTCCATACGTAAAACTTGTGCTCGAGATCCAAAAACAGAGCGAACATACCAAGTGAAAGAAGTATAAAACTCATTATCGGTAAATAGTAACAAGAGCAATTTGTTTCTTTATATCTGCCGCTGAACATAAAATATCCGGAAATCAACATCATACCGGCAACCATTCCACCGAGGAAGAGGTAAACCGGAATTTCCCAGCCCCAAATGTGGAGCGACGGATCGATTAAAGGGTTATGCCTGGTTGTTGTAATTTCAATCATCACCAACTCCTATGTTAAATAAAATATATTCGGTTTAGTTCCGGCTTCGGGCAATAAAGCGTGATGTTTGCGTGAATTCAACAGTTTGTTCACTTCACTGTCCGGATCATCAAGATCTCCGAAATGCATGCAGTGAGTAGGACAAACGGAAACGCAAGCCGGATCCATTCCTTTTTCCACTCTGTGAACACAGAATGTACATTTATCAACGTAGCCCTCCGGATGTACAAAACGCGCATCGTAAGGGCACGAAGCTATACATGCTTTGCAGCCGATACATTCTTCGTGATCGACAAGTACGATTCCACCGACATCGTGATAATGGCTGGCGCCGGTTGGGCAAGCCGAAACACAAGGTGCATCGGAACAATGGTTGCATCTTTCACTTCTTATTTCCATGTGCAGAGTGGGAAACGTACCGGTCACTTCGGTTTTTATCCAATCGCGGCAAAAACCTTCCGGAACGTTATTCTCGGTTTTACAGGCAACAACGCAATCCTGGCAACCGACACATTTGGCGGTATCTATTACCATTCCGAATCTTGCCATTTTATACCTCCCACTCGATTGTTACAAAGTTTACGTTCATTCCAGTTCCTCCCATAATCGGGTCAACTTTATATCTGGTAATTAATTGCGAATCACTCGCTCCTTTTTCAAAAGTTTTTCTGTACATTTTGGATTGTTGACCGAACCCGTGAACCATAAAAACACAATCGGTTCTTATTCTCTCGGTTACCTTTGCTTTAACTTTGTTGCTTACAATACCGTCTTGATTTTTCAACCGTACATATTCACCGTTTTTTATTCCCATTCTTCTTGCAACATCGGCGTTAATCCACAATTCATTTTCTTGCATTAAATCCGAAAGTAATTTGTTCGATTGGGTTTTGCTGAAAGTATGAACCGGAGCCCGTCCGTAAAGCAGGCGGAAATATCCTGCCGGAGGTTCTTCCGGTCGAGTGTATTTCGGAACCGGGTCGAATCCTTTTTCTTTAAGTTGTAAAGAATAAAATTCTATTTTTCCGGTTGGAGTGTAAAATTCCGGATCTTCATTTTTATCCAGATAAACCGGTTCTTCGGGTGCCTTGATTACACCTTTTTTCTTTAATTCCTTCAAGCTCAATCCGGCAAGTTTTAGCCTTGTATCCAAATACTCTTCTATGTTTTTCCACGGGAAATATTTTTGAAGTCCGAGTTTCTCTCCCAATTTTTTGGCAATCCACCAATTCGGTTTTTGATCGTGTGGGGAATCAACCACAGGCTGGCGCAACGACACAAATCCTTCTCTGAATAAAGGAGTATTTAAATCGTCATATCTTTCAAGGTAAACCGATTCGGGGAGAACCACGTCCGCCCAACCGGCAATTTCACTGGGAACAACATCAACAACTACAATTAAATCCAATTTTTGAATCGCTTCTATAGTCTCCTTTCTGTTCGGCAAAGATTGAGTTAGATTAGTTCCGTAAACAAACCAACCTTTGATGGGATACGGTTTTTCCGTTAAAGTAGCTTCACGCAAACCGGTCGATAGTTTTTCACCTTCGGCAAAAGGATATTTGTGATTTGGATTATCCGCAGCCTCCCTTGCGGGTTTGGGATACGGCGGATAAGGATATTTCGGAATTTCATATTTGTACGGCAAATAGAAACCTCCTTTTTTACCCCAGTTACCCATCAAAGCATTCAGCAATGCAATTGCACGGCTTCTTTGGGTATCGTTTCCGTACCATGTTGTATGGCGACCGGGATGAACTATCGTTGCCGGTTTGTATCTTGCCATTTCACGGGCTGTTTTACGGATTAATTCCGGCTCTATTGTTGTTTCGATATAAGCCCATTCCGGTGTATATTTAGATATTTCATATTTAAATTGTTCGAATCCGAAAGCATATTTGTTAATAAATTCCTCATCATAAAGTTTTTCGTTAACTATCACATTCATCCAAGCAAGAAGCAAAGCGATATCGGTGCCGGGTTTTATTGGTAAATAATATTTCGCTTTACTTGCGGCAACTGAAAAACGGGGGTCAACCACAATAATTGATGCACCTTTTTCCACCGCTGCAGAAAATTCTTGCACTTGGGTATTGTGCATATTCTCGCCTATATGCGAGCCGATTAACACTATACATTCTGCATTTTTTAAATCCGTTCTTTCGGGTGAGCCGATAGCGTCGCCGTAAGTGAGATCGAAACCGATTTCACGCGGACCCCGGCACTGGGCAAACGAAGGAGCGGTAAGATTCGGTGTTCCGTATGCCTTCATCAGATGTTTGAAGAACGTTCCTCCCACACCGTGACTGAACAGAACCATAGATTCCGGACCGTAATCACTCTTAATTTTTTTCATCTTCCTTGCAATAAAATCGAGCGCTTCATCCCAGGTAACTTGAACGAATTCTTCTTTGCCCCTGCTGCCTTTGCGGAGTAACGGCGCTTTAAGTCTGTTTTCATCGTAATGGGCGCCAATTCCTCCGGTTCCCCGCGGGCACAATCTTCCCTTACTTAAAGGATCTTCGGGGTTCCCTTCAATTTTCCACAACTTGCCATCTTTCAAATATGCAACGGCTCCGCATTTCCAGAAACATATATCGCAGTAAGTGGGAATTTTGACAATTCCCTTAACCGGCTTGACCGTTTTTTCTTCAATCTTTTTGGCGCCTTTTATTACCGGATTAATTGCCGACGTTGCCGCCACGGCTCCGAATGTAGCACCGGTAATTTTCAAAAATCTCCTTCTTGATATTGCCATTATTTTATTCCCGATATTTTTTTAATTAGTTCTTTTATTTCGGTACATTTCGAATAATTTCTGTAAACATCACATTCACGGCAATCCCTGCCTTCGCAAATTGTATTTTTGTGGTTGAATGTCCAACAAGGTTGGTGATAACTGTCGAACGCTTTACATATTTTTCTGTCTTCTTCGGAACATTTAACCACTTCCCAGCATGGAATAAGCGAGTAAATGGTTTTTATTCCGTTTATACTTATTTTCAATTCTTTAATGGAATTACGGATACATCTCATTCGTTCGATATCGTCTTCAGAATATATTCTTTGGTTGCCGGGACTCTTGTAAGGAAGAATCAAGCCTTCATTTTCGTACATTCTTAAAGTGGGAACGGATATGCCCAACAATTTAGCAGCAGTTCTAATTGGATAGATTGGTGTATGTTTATCTACAGGCTTTTCCATGGCAAATCAATTGTTGATATTTTTAATTATCAACATTCTTGCCAAAAAAATTTATTATCATTTCGTATTGTTTTTAACGAAAACGCCAATTTCTTATCTCAATTGTAGGAATCCGGCACCGGATATTTTTCTAGATTCAAGAAAAATGGAATACAGTATCTTTTTTAGATACCGTGAGGGAAAATTTGAAATTGGCAAGGATGCACTGAGGGAAGTGCATCCTTTTATTATTTAGCAACCACCAATAACGCGTTTAAGTTTTTTCTTAATCGGTCCTTTCGGTTTATTCTCTTTAATTAATTCCGGAATAATGACTTTTGCCTCTTCACGGAATTTGAAAGTAGCTGCTTCAATTTTGTTTTTAGGTTCACGGGTTCTTTTGAAATTCAGAATTTCTTTTTTGAATTTATTCAACCCGCCTTCCAGAATTTCAATATTTTGATACCCCAATTCCATTGCTAGAACCGCCATTTTTCTTTCGGTCATTTCGTCGTTGGCAACAAAAACATATCTTCTGTGTCTAATTCTCAAAAATCTGTGTGGTTCCTTTTCAAAAAAGTTATCGACGGTGTACGAAACGGAATTCGGAAGGCTCATTTTTTTATATTCGTCCAAAGGGCGGAAATCCAGTATAACCATTTTCTTATCTTTATCAACAATTCTGAATGCGAATTCATCGACGGTCATTTTTTTAACCGGATAAGAATTTACAAACTTGGCATCATTTATTTTTTCAAGATAATAAGATTTGCGCGGCGGGAACATAAAAGCCGAAACCGCAACAAGAACTCCCACTAAGGTTAGTCCCATGTAATAAGGTGTAAATCTGATTGCAGGTTTTTTAACTCCGTTAATTTTATTTTCGATTATTGAGGTCAACCAAAATGAAATCAGGGCAACGGCAGTAAGCAAAAAGGCAAAAAGGGATTGCGATATTCCAAGAGTTTCAAAAATTCTGGGGGTACCGGCATAACCCGATTTGTAAAATGCTTCCCAGAGCGGGTAACCTTCTGCAAAAATTAAAATTCCCAGGACCGTACCCAACACAAAATACATTGCATCAATTTTTCCGATAGCAGAAGCGCAGATGCTTGTGCCGGGGCAAAATCCGCCTATTACAAACCCTAGTCCCATTATAACTCCGCCTACAATAGCCGGACCGACGTACGTGGGATTTATATAAATTAAATTCACATCGAGCAGACCGAAATGGTCTAAAATTATCACACCAATCATTGCAACAAATCCGGCAGTAAAAAACACGCGCAACACTGTAAAATCGTAACCGTAAAACATGCCGACGAGCTTTTTGGAAGTAGAAAATCCGGCTTGTTCAAGTATTACGCCGAACAGAAAACCGATAACAAGAGCAACAATAAGGTTAAATTCATTACTAACAACATCAGGAACTAAAGGTCCCATTTTTCAATCTCCTTATAACCAAAGTTTTCTAAAAAATGCCGCGAAAAGATAAGCGCCGCCGAAAATTGCGAACATAGTAATAATTCCTCCGGTGGACATAACCGCCATTCCGCTAAGCGCCGCACCGCTTGTACAACCTCGACCGAGTTGGGCACCGAATCCAAACAACATACCACCGAATATAGCGCTAATAATTCTCACCTTGGCGGTTATGTGCGGACCGTGCTCCAACCGGAATCTCAACCGTTCGGAAATTAGTCCGGAAACAAAGGCTCCAATCAGAAGTCCCAACACTTCAAATACCAGCCAATTTTTAAGTGGACTGCCGGCGTGAACTTTTTTATACTCTTGATAAAACTTTGCATTTTCTGCATGAGACGGTGCAATAGCTTCCACAGTAGTTACCGCAATACTTTTAACTGCTCCGCTTGCACCGAGTCCGCGCCCGGTTATGTAAATAGTAGCAACAAGCAACAACCCCAACAAAAACCCGGCTAAATATGGATTCATATATTTGGTTTCTTCCATTATTGTTTTTCCTCCTTGTTTTCGTTTTCTTCTTCATCCTCCAGTTCTTCGTAGCCGGTGAGCATAGCCCGTAAGTTGGAAGTTATGGTTTCACCGGTAGTAATTAAATATAGATGCACAATTAAAAAAGCGACCAGTAAAATTGCTCCAATTGTATGAAGAATTGCAATCACCTCGAGAGAATCTATATTCAAGTATTCGATTTCGGAGCTTTGAGGATAGCGGTAAAGCATATACAAAATACCACTGATAACCGACAACGGAATCATTATAACTTTCAAAGCAAAGTAAGTTATTTTTTGCATGGGGTTCAATTTACTCAACACCGTTTTCTTTGTTGGGTGCGGTGCATTTCTGAAAATACCGAATAAATAATAATCCAACTGGGCTTTAACGTTTTTGAAAGTGGGTAAATATTGACGGTATTCACCGGTTGTCAAATGCCAAAAAATTGCAAACACGATTAGCACTAATAACATGTATGCTGCAATGTTATGGTAAGCTACAGCTTCTTCAAATCCGAAAAACGTATAAGTGCCGTGGATTTCAAATCCGGTAAATGCCAGAAAAATAATCAGTATTGCTTGCATCCAATGCCAAAATCTTTCGAATGCTTTATATACATAAACTCTTCTAGTCATGCCGCACTCCTTTTTTTATTAAATTTTGTTGCGAACAAAATGCGAAGGAAACCGTGTACGAAAACGGCAAACAAAATCAAATAGATTAAAATTTCGCCCAGAGTATCAACCAATTCCGAGCGGTCTCTGCCGGGCATATAAAAATCGGTCAGCTTTGCTAATCTACCGTTGTATCTGGTATGGCAATCATTACATTTTAACGACTCTTCTTTTTTCGAAACCATGTGGTTCAGCGGCCAATTCATTTCGGTATGAATGAAGGAAACCTTTCCACTGAAAGGAAGTCCGGCATCTTTCATACCCGCTGCTGCGGCAGCTTCCCAGTTAAAATCTTTCCAAAAAGCACCTTCACCTTTTTTATCGGAATAAAGTTTCGGTTGAATTAGAATTTTATTTACGGGGTCGAACGGTTGATACGCTCTGTGAACTTTAACGGGAATGATTTTGGCATCTGGGTCGCGGTATTCACCGTGGAGTTCATTAAGTACGACCGGTTTGGTTGTATCTTCAATTACATCACCTTCCAAATAATGCGATGCCGTTCCGTTAAACCATTTGTATTCCGGAATAACATTTTTCTTCCATATAAAACTTCCTTTAATGGAAAGATACGTATGATTACCCATGCTGTCTTCTTCGAAAAACGGTTTTCCGTTTTTAAGTCTGCCTGCAGTTGACCAATCCCAATACATTTTCGTTGCATGTACTTTTGCGTACACCGGAATGTGACAAGTTTGGCAGGCTACTTTCAATGTATGTTCATTCAAAATCGATTTTTCATGCGGTGTTGAAGTATGACAATCCTCACAATAAACCCTGTTATGGTTCATTGAAGAGAGCGAATACATTTTACCGGCAATATTATGATGTTTGGTAACATGACAATCGACACACTGCATATCGGTGCCATCGGTTCCCATGTGCACATCGATATCTTTTGTGGGATAAAACATTGCAGATTCCAAATCGCCATGTTTAACGTTGTTACCGCCGCCGCCGTAAAAATGACATACACCGCAGTTGGTTCGTTTTGGTCTGCCGACGTTCATCGCTATTTTATTCAAATCCAAATGCGGATCGGGCTTGCCACCTTGATTGGGAGCTTTTGCGTACGTTTCCGTGTTATCGTGGCAAATCAAGCAGTCAATATTTTTCGGATCGGTAAAACTGAAACCCTTGTCGGTCATTCCATATCCAATATGACATTTGGCACAGCTTTTTTCATTGCCCTGCGTACCGATACAAAAATTATTCATTGCATTCTTTTTACCGATCGATACAATCCCTCTTCCTTCAATGTATTCTTCACGCTCCCAATTCCAATGATTGGATTTCATTATCTCTTTGTCTGTTTTGTTATGGCAAGAAAGACAAGCCTCGGTAACCTCCTGCGGTTTTTTGAATTTTTTCTTAAGAATTTTGTATTTGGAATGGTCAACAGGCGGAACATATTTCTCCGAATATTTTTCTTTCAGTTTATCAAGTAACGGTTCTTCATAATAACGTGTTGTTAAATTTCCATAAGCAACAACAATTATCAAAATGATAACGCCCAAAGTTCCGATAATTTTTTTCATAATTTCTCTCTCAATCGAATTTTGTACTGAAAATTATTTTAGACTCTAAAATATTTCTCAAAAAAAATTTCCAGCAACCTTTTACAAAATCCTTGCCAAATCAATTTATCGACTTATAATGTTTTATGGCGTAAATTATTTTTCCGCATTCTTGTTTTTGAGAACCAACAGCGTTTTTTTTCTTGTTTTAGATAATTATTGTGAAACCAATTCAATTAAATTAAGGTTGGATTTAAGAGTTTTAATTTAGGTTCTAAAATATTTTTATTTGAGATAGGCTTTGCATGCTGCCGTTTTTGACAACTTTACCCGTTCAAAGTCTTCCAGCATTGCCCGCATAATTTTTTTATCGTTTCCGTGGCAAGTTAAACAAGCGCCCACATCTAAAATTTTCTTCTGTTCGGTTACCGTAAAGGGTCTGATATTCTTCCTTGTAGCAATGTTTTTTCCGGGTTCTTTCAAGAATCCAATCCATGCATCTTCCGGCAAACCGTCAAAATCCGAATTTGAATATTTTGGTTGAAACGACCAATTACCGGAATTAAATTTCAAATTACCGCGTCCGTAACCGATTGCCAGCGGATTGTTGTGGCAAGTTTTACAACCGGCGGCTTTTTTTATTATAGTATGTGAAAATACCGGGGCAAACAACCGTTTGAAAATCAAATCGTTCTGTTTTCCTGTAAACTTACTTTTATCAATTGATAATATCATTCCCGGAATAACAGTTACAATTTCCTTTCCACCTGGTGTTTCCCTCACACCCAAAGAAGGAAATTCCGCCAAATATTCACCGTGAAATTCCACCCAACTGCCCTGAACCGGTTTATTATTCAACAAATCATATCCTGCTGTTCCGGGCTCAAATGTTGTATGGCAACCAATGCATTGCGGCGCCCAGGCTGTGTGACAAGTTTGACATGCAATGTTTTCGTGCGGCGCGGCAGTACATTCAAAAGCCGGAGACAGAAGTTTTAATGTGTCGTTTGTTAACTTAGTAACAAGTTTCGCTTCCCCACTTGCATCTATAAAAGCGTTAACTAACGGCCGGCCTGTTTTTTTTATTTTCAAAAAGCGTCTGCTTGTTTGAAAAGCACCCGACAGTTGCGCTATTTTTTTCGATTCGTAATCAAAATCTACGGTAGTCAATGTTTCCGGTTGCCCGCTGAAATGACAATCACTGCACACCACTTGTAATTGCTGTTCTTTGTGTTCGTAAGATTGACCGTCCCCCATTATTTCATAAGAAGTGTGGCAATCGATACATGCCAATCCCTTTTCAAAATGAACATCCGGCTGTACAAATCTGAAAATTCTGCCGTCTTCCAACTTTCTGTAACCTTTTTTACCTCTCACATCTTTTTCGGTTAAATCGGTTTCATGCCATCCTTCGTAATTAGTGGAAATTCTGCCTGAACGGCTATGGCAACCGAAACAATGCATGTTGGTTACTTTAATTGATAAGGAGGGATGAAATTTTAATAACGCTGAATCCGGTCCGGTAGTTTTAATCGATTCATATTTTTTAAGTTCACTAATTGCATTACTTGAATAGTTTAAGTGGCATGCATTGCAACCTCCGCCGCGTCTAAGTTCTGTAACCGGACCCAAATTTTTTTTCTCGTTCCCCAAATGACAAGATGCACACAAATTTTTTAGATGTGATCCGGCAGCCGAGTCATTTATTTTTTCAATGTGAAATTTACCGACCGGTTCTTTGATTTCATCAAAGGCGAATTTGTTCACACTGATGATTCCACTCATAGTTGACATCACGGAACTGTCAATTCTTTCTGCAATGCCGGGATGACAATTAAGCGAACCGCAAGTAGTTTTGGCATTTCGAAGGTTACCGGGAATTAATATCATATTTTTGTGTGCTGCATCTTTTACGATTGAACGGGGATTACCCAAATGACAAGAAGAACAACCTATTTTTTCCGGATTGTGACTTTCCACGAAGCCGGTTACACCAGCATGGCACTGCAAACATTTTTCCGTTTTGCCTCCAAACCCGGAAATGTCATTATTCTTTTGCGTTTGATTACAACTTCCCAAAAACAAAATTATAATCGGGAAAATTAGAATTGCCAATTTCATTTTCGTCGAATTAATCACAATATCAAATATCCGTTTTTAATTTTCCGGCGATTTCAACTGCTTTTAAATAATCCGCATAAGTATTTACGTTATGGAACAAATATTCATGATAAAATTCCTCTTTTCCCACATTAACTTTCTGAACTTCGACCGAATTTAACAAATCATATAATTTTACATTAATCTTTCCG
>JALSTB010000143.1 GCA_026983955.1 Melioribacteraceae bacterium | reverse complement strand
AGATGTTCAACGTAAGAGAACAAACGGTAAGGAGTATCACCAATGTTGTCACCGTCTCTGTCGAATCCTTGGTAATCGTCGAAATAATTATTTATCCATTTGTTGCGGTTGGCCGTTTTTGCTTCCACGGTTACTTGTGCAAGATTATCGTGAAAATAATTGTGTTTGAAGAGATTTCCTTCCTGGTTGGAAAGGAATTTTACGCCCATTCCGCAAAAAGCTATTTCGTTATCTTCAATCGTGTTCATTTTAGACGGAACGAAAGGGGAAACATCTATGTAAATTCCGATGGCGGAATAAATAAACCGGTTATTTAAAATTTGATTTGAAGATGTTTCTTTCATCCCCAAGCACATCCCGCTTGTTCCGTTCGATTGCATAATGGTGTTACCAACCATCAAAGTTTTTTCACTGTACATTAAGAATATACCGACGGAATTTTTGTAGAACTCGTTATTCAAAATTTTATTGTTATGCGAATACATGAAGTGAATACTGTACCGGTTGCCAATGCCTTTGTTTTCTTCGAAGATATTACCGGAGGAATACCAAACAACCATATCCCTTACGTGGTGCCAGTAATTGTGTTTGATAAGGTTGTTTTGTGAATACCACAATCTTATTGCATCGCCTTTGAATGCAAGTGTTCTGTCCAATTTCGAAGTTATTTCACAATGTAAAACCTTATTGAAATTCGATTTTTGAATATCAACGCCGAACAGGCAATCTTCGATCTTGCAGTTTTTGATAATATTGAAATCACCTCGAATTGAAACTCCGCAATCGATTTGATCGTGCGAGCGTCCGGATTGAATTATTTTTAAATTTAAAATTTTACAACTGTCGGCTCTAATATTGATAACCGACCTTTTATTCAAGCCGGAGATTACCGCTTTTCCTTGTCCGTCAATTGTAATTGCATTTTGGGTTATTGTTACGGGACCGGTATAAAATGCGGGTTTAAGCAAAACCGTGTCCCCGGGCGAAGCTTTGTCGATAATTGCCTGCAATGGTATTGGGTTTGTAGTATCCACCTTAACGTTATCAAATGAATACAACGTGCCGGATTGTTTTGCTTGAGAAAAAATTTGATTTGCAGTAAAAAAAAATATAGCGGTGAGTAATAATTTTATAAAAATTAACTTGAAATAAGATTCGATAAACAAAGACTTATATTTATTGATATTCAATTTTTAAGCCTTTCAAATTGGGCGGTTTTAATTAACCGCCCGTTAAAAATTATTCGGATGTTTTATTGCTTTCGCTCAGCGCTTTACGTTTTAATAAAACAGCAAACAACAAAACCACAAATGTTAACAGAGCAAGAAAGAATCCGTACGCCGGATAAGATTCAGTTGTAAATTGTGCAACTTTACCTTCGCCGAATACAGTGGGCATAAACGGTTTTATCCCTCCGAAGGCTCCGCCTCCGTGTAATCCGAGATTATGCCCGTACCAGTAGAGATAGTAAGTATAAACCGCAAGAAAATAAAACGGAATAAGTGAAGGGATAATAGCCGCCCATGCAAGGGTTTTCTTTTTGGTAAATGCAAAAATTAAAATTAAAATTGCAAAAATCAGAAACATGTAAAAAGAATTACGCATAATGAAATCCAACCGTTTCAACGCAACGGGAATTTCTTCCTCTGTCATTTTCTCGGCTGCGTAAACCGGATAAGGCACGTGTTCACCGATTTCATTTATATCGTTAACACCTTGAACAATAGGATACATGCCGATAAAGTGGTTTATTTTATTCATTTCGAGCAAACAATTTGCACCTACATCTTGTGCCAATTCCTCACGTTCCCTTACTCCTTCGCATCCGTTGTAAACTCCGTCGTACTTGAAATAAATTTTTATTCCTTCAGGATACATAGCTTTGGGATATTGAATACTTTGAAGTGCCACGGACCACATTGGGGAATAGAAAGTTACAAAGAGAAGAACCACCCCCAAAAGAGCAAAAACCACATACAGCTTACTCTTGCTATTGTTTCCCATTTTAAAATCCGAATTTATTTATAAATTTTAATTATTTGGCCGTTACTCCGGCTCTTTTCAGAATGTAGTGAACGGCATCGAAAAGGTCTTTATCGGAACAATCGTTGCAAGTTCCTCTTGGCGGCATCACGCCGTATTTACCTTTTGGTACGCCGTTAAGAACACTTTTATATAGAGCGTCGAAACCTTTGGCTGCATTTTCTTCCCATCTTTTTTTATCAGTAACTGCAGGAGCACCTGCAACGCCGGTAAGATGGCAAGCCACGCAAACTTTATTGAAAATTTTTTCTCCGTTTGCCAAATCTGCTACCATTTTGGTTTCTTTTTTAACTTCTTTTTTTGTAGCGGGAGCTTTTTTTTCACCGCCACCGCAATTGACGATTAGAACCAAGGAAAAAATGACTAAGACAATACTTGATATTACTTTTTTCATCTAACTACTTCCGTTTTTGTTTGAAAAAATTTAACCCGTAAAGTTAACCATAATCAGGCTTAAAAAAAAGTGGCTGGATTTTGCAATCCAGCCACTAATAACGGGAATTATATTAATTATTTTTTCCCGGTCATTTCTTTCATTACAGCTTCGGATTTTGCTTTCAGATATTGTATGATTTTATCAACATCCTTTTCCGAAACGTTTTGATTGGGCATTGCGAGTTTATATTTTTGTCTCATCGCTTCTATATCCGGTTCGCTGTAATGTTTCTCCGGATGAAGAATCCACGATTTCAACCATTTGTCGTCTCTTCGTTTATCTACCATTAACAAATCGGGACCGTTAAACTCGGTGCCGAATTTATGGCATGCATTACATCCGTAATTCAGGAATTCCATTTCGCCCGGCAACAAGTTTTTGATTTCAATAGCCGAAGGTTTAAACGCTTGCATTTGCATATCGGCTTGAACACGTTTGGAGTATGCCAACAAGCGTGCGTTCTCGGCTTCTTGATTGAATTTAACGGCAAGATATCCTTGCAGTTGCCTGTTTTCCGGACTGTGGATTTTATCGAGCAATAACGGGAACATTCCGGCTTTTTCGGCAACGAATTCAATCGACGCCGTTTCTCCGGGTCGCCATCTGTACATTGCATCGTTAGCAGCAACTTCGTAAACGTAATGATCGAGTTTGGATTGTCCGTGATTTGTTAAATGGATAATTACTTTTTGACCTTGATTAACGCTTATGTTTTTCGGAGTAACTTCACCGTTGTTGATTGTACCGAATACTTCAACGGTTTTCCCTCTTTTAACCACTCTTTCTTGACCAACTGCAGTATAGTATTTCGATTTTTTCATCGTTGTGATATCGGTACCTATGTCATATTTATCAATTGATTTGTAATCTTTCACGCTAATCAATGCCGTGTAATGCGGTTCACCCATCGGTAACGGCATGTCGTAAATAATTCTCATCTTGTCTGCATCAATATCGATTAACTGATGGTTTTGCGGATGCAAAGGACCAACGGGATTGAATCTGTCGATCGAAAGTTTATCCAACGATATCAAATATTTCCCGTGCGGCTTTTTGGTATCGCCGTGAGCCGAAACCAAGTGACCGATATTGTAATGGGAGCTAACGTAATCCAATACTTTAAGATTCAAGTAATCCCATTTCGTAACACGTGAATCAACATAAATGGAGGTGTAAACGATTCCTTTTTGATCGTCGAATTGGTTATGCAGTGGTCCCAAACCGACTTCAACACTTCCGTGCAATGCATCTTCGAGTGCAATAATCGGAATACCGAATTTGTCGGTTCCTTCAAATTTTTTGTTTTTGATTGCATCCATGATCTTTTTGAAGGAATAAACCCATGCATGGGAATCCAATTTTCCGGCAACTATAATGTAATCGCCAGTTGGATCAACGTCGACGCCGTGAGGTGATTTAGGTTCAGGAACCAGGTATAGCAAACCGTGTTTAATAGCGCTTTTAATCGGTATAACGGTCATTCCGTTAACCTTGGTTGTTTTAATTTTGCCGGCTTTAATAAGTTCGGCAGCTTTTTTCCAGTTTGTTACGTGCAAGTAGTCGGTATCTTTCGAAGAACATCCGGCTTCAAACGGAGGCCGTCCTCTTTCGATACCGCCGAAATACATTTCGGAGCAGAATGAATTGGTAAAGCCCCAACCGTAACTTGCATTTTTACCTGCATCGCTAAGGTCTTGTGTATAAGGCGGAAATTCAAAAGTGAAGGAATTTTTTTCGTCTATTTTTCCCGTTTCATCATTGAATTTCCAATAGGTTAATCCGCCTCTCCAATATTTTTCAAACGTAGCTTCGGTTAACGGATGATATTTTCTGTCGAAAGGAGCGGGATATTGTGCCGCTTCCATGATGTATTCGGAATTAGGTGTGAAGAAGCAACCGCCGTGGTCGCAACGGAAGACGGGGTTTTGAACTATTTGTTTCAATTCCCAATCTTTCAAGCTGATAACGTAAACTCTGGGGTTTGCTTTATCGTTTATGGCTGCCCATTTCCCATTGTACAATCCGTCGGTTTCGGAGAAACCGGGATGATGGGTATCGCCCCAAAGAATTTCTTCACCGTCAATAAAACCGGTTCGCATCATTTTCTTTGTTTCTACGCTGTAACCGTAGCCGTTATACGGTTGTCTTGCAGCTGTCGGAACATATTTCAACATTCTCATCGAAGGAACGGTGTACATAATCATGTTACCTGCTTGCCCACCGGAGTTAAGAGAAACATATTCATCAGCAATTTTATCGGGTGTGTATGTTTTCACTGCAGCCAATACGTCTTGTGCGTTAAGACCTCTTCTTTTGACAACGTCGCCGAAAGATTCGTCACCGAAGGGCGCTCCGCTTAAAGCCGCACCGCCGGATTTCTTTTCTCCTCCACAGTTAACTAAAATTAAGGCAGAGAAAGCAAAGATGGCAGTAGTTAATAATGATTTCCGTATGAATTTATTTACCTTTTTCATTATTTGCCTCCTTGTAATTTCTCTTCTAATAGTGTCTTGGCACGCAGTCCAACATCGGCGGCTTTAACTTGATATTGCCAATACTGTTCTGCCCATAAGAAAGCATCTTTCCATTTGCCTTCTTTTGCATACTTTTCGTAATTCTCTTTTGCAAATTTTCCTTTTTCCAATTGATCGAATGCGTCTTCAACCAATGCTTTTACGTAAGGATATTTTGCATAATCGTTTTCTTTCAAGAATTTCACAACGCCGTTTATAACGTCGCCGGTTTCTTTGATAACTTTGACTTTCTTTTCATAATCTTGTTTGTATTTTGCGAGTTCTTCTTTTGTCAGGGCAACTTCTTTTTCAACTTTACCTTTCCAGTTTTTCGGTTTAACCAAAAGGATACCTTCCATTTCCAAGTGAAGTGCCGAGCAAAATTCGGTACAGTAGTAAGGAAATGCTCCGGCTCGATCGGCAACAAATGTTAATGAAGCGGTTTTACCAGGTTCGAAGCTACCGTGTTTTCCATAAGTGTTGATAGTAAAACCGTGAGTTTCATCTTCGGCTCTTTCCAAGTTTGTTAAGTGGAAAGTTACAACATCACCTTCATTAACTTCCACAATTTCCGGGGTGATGTGTGAACGGATTAAAGTACCGAAAACGTGTACCCTGTTGCCTTGGCGTTCCACTTTTTCTTGACCGGCAACGGTTTTGAAATCGGATATTTCACCGGTTCTGGTATTGGTACCCAAAGCATAACGGATAATCGGTTTGATAGTAGTTCTGAGTACGGACACCGAGCCGTAGATATTGGCTTGCGGTAAACTCATTGTATAAATATCTCTCATGTTGTCCGAAGAAATATCAATCAAGTGTTGGAAACTGGGTCTTACGGGTCCAACGTTCGGATAATGATCGTAAAGGCCTTCTTTATCAACTGCAACCAGATAATTTGAATGGGGTGCGGCTGACATTCCTTGCGGTGTCATTAATTGCCCGGGTTTGAAGGTTAATGAAACTTCACCTTCCGTTTTCATATCGTTGTAATTCCAGCGAACGATTTTCTTATCGCTGAATGCGGAAGCATATACAACACCGTCTCTGTAATCGAAAGCCAAGTCCATAACATCTTTGCCGATGTTTACTTTTCCTTTCATCACGGAAGCGGCATCGATAAGCGGAATATCGCCCGCAGTTTTTCCGCTGAAAGTTCCGTTTGAAAGTGCGGATGCAACTTTATCGAAATCGAACACCATTGCGTTATCGCTTGCGGTAATGAAATATTTACCGTCGGGTGTAACTTTCACTTTGCGTGCGGCTTCGGGTAATTCAATCATCGCCAGGCCTTTTGCATCAACGGCTGCTTTTGTTGAAACGATGTTAGCTTCATTAAATCTTGAAGTAACTTTGTTTTGAATTTTAGAGTAATCGATTACATAAATAAAATTCTTTCCGTCTTTCGATGCCAAACCCACAACGAAATTTTTGCTACCTTCTCTTCCGGTATCGAAATAATCGAGAGTGAAAGGAGGCAATTCCAATGTGAAAGATTCTTCTTTAATCATACGACCGATATGATGTCCGGATCGTGTTGCTTCTTTCGGATCGAGAAATTTCCAAAATGTTACGCCGGATTTGAATTTGGAATCGAATTCTTTTTCCGGGTCAGCCGTTTTGTTTTCCCACGGAGCGGGATATTGGCTCGATTGAATTACATATTCGGTGTTTTCGGTAACCGCAACACCCGGGAAGCAGTTAACGAATAACGGGTGTGGTAAAACTTGTTTTGTTTCGAAATCGTCTAAACCAAGCATTGCAATTCTGGAATTTGCGCCGTCGGAGTAAAAGAGATATTTACCGTTGTACTCTCCGTTGGTTTCGGAAAGGGCGGGATATCTCATATCTCCATAATTGTAGATGCGGTCGTCTAACGAGCCTTTCTTTAACATAAGCATACTTTCATCGTCGTATCCGTAACCTTGCCAGGGCTCGGGTGAAAATACACCTACGTATTTGTAGATACGCATGGAGGGAATTCCGTATACAATCATTGTACCGGAGTTACCCGTACCGACGAATGCAAAATATTCGTCTCTTCCCCCTCGGGGCATGAAAGTTTTCACGGCGGCTAGAACATCATTATCGTCCAAGCCCCGTGCTTGCTTTACATCCTCAAGAGTTTGTTGAGCTAACAATTGTCCAAGCATAGCGAACATTAAGAAAAACACTATGCCGAACATTGCAGGATGAGCTTTTTTTAACATACCTCCCTCGTTATATTAGTTGATAAATAATGTGATTTGTTTGTTGATTTTCTTGTAAACTGGATATGTCTGTTAGATTTGTATAAGTGTTCATGGCTAAAAAAAGATTTTAAGGTATTTTAATATAAAAAAAATAGCCACTCAAAACAAGAATAATTTATCCGAATTAAAATATCATTTTCAGAAAGGAGGTAGTGTAAAGTAAGAAAAAATAAATTAAATTTCTAATGCACAAAATTAGGGGTAAACATGAAAACGGAACTTAACGGGAAAATAGTACTTATCACCGGCGCTACATCGGGAATTGGTGAGGCAACGGCTAAAGCATTTGCCGGCGAAGGCGCTAATTTAATATTGATAGGAAGAAGAAAAGAAAGACTGGACAATTTAGCCGCTGAATTAGCAGATAAAGACGGAGTAAAAACTTTAACAAGAAGATTGGACGTAAGGGATAAAAACAAAGTTGAAGAGGTGATAAATTCATTACCGGATGAGTGGAAAAAGATCGATATTCTGGTGAACAATGCCGGATTGGGCAGGGGACTTAATCCTTTATACGAAGATAACATAGACGGATGGGAAGAGATGATTGATACCAATGTTAAAGGATTGTTGTACGTAACAAGATTCGTTGTGCCCGGAATGGTGGAAAGAAAAAGCGGACATGTAATTAACATCGGTTCTATTGCCGGACACGAAGCATACAAAGGGGGCGGGGTATATTGCGCTACCAAACATGCCGTTACGGCTATTACCCGTTCATTACGATTGGATTTGTTGGGAAAAGGAGTGAGGGTTTCCACTGTAGATCCCGGCATGGTTGAAACGGAATTCAGTCTCGTACGCTTTTACGGCGACGAACAAAAAGCCAAAAAAGTTTACGAAGGGCTTACACCTCTTACCGGTGATGATATTGCCGAAGCCGTTATATTTTGCGCTACGCGTCCGCCGCACGCAAATATAAATGAAATGATTATTATGCCAAGTGCCCAGGCAAATGCGTTTTTCGCCCACCGGAAAACATAATAAAAAATATTGAATTTAAAATATTAACTTAGTATGTAAGCATGCTTACGTCACCGGCACCTTCCCGGATAATTTCCGGTTCGTCACCGCTTAAATCGATTATGGTGGACGGCTTGCCTGTTAAAGCTCCTGTCGAAAGCATCAAATCGACATGCGGATTGAAAAACCTTTTGATTTCTTCTGGATCGAAATAAATTTCCCCTTTTCTGTTGGTTACGCTTGTGCTTATAACCGGATTGCCTAACTCTTCCACCAGCAT
>JALSTB010000142.1 GCA_026983955.1 Melioribacteraceae bacterium | reverse complement strand
GAAATTAAAAATAGAACTAAACGATACTCAGCCATAAATAACAGAAAGTATTTGATGTTAGCTTTTGATAAAAAAAGAAATAAGAAATTATTCTTGGATATCGATTTAAATGATTCCATAGTTTGGAATGATTGGTTATAAAAAAAATCATGAGTCTTCCATTCTCAAATTTATCATTAGCTACTTTTTAAAGGGGAAAAAATCAATAAAGCTTAATTAGCGCTTGTATAATAATTACAAGGAGGGGGAGGGACGATTCTGTTTGCCTCAGTTCAACGCTTTTTTATGCTTTTAAATTCCATAGGCTCAGCAAGTAATACAAGTAAAATGCTCAATTAATAATTTTCACAAACTTACCCCTCATCCTCAACCCCCTCAAATACCCAATAATTCCTCTACTTTCTCAACTATTTTTTCCACCGTAAATCCGTATTTTTCAAAAAGAACATTTGCCGGTGCGGAAGCTCCGTATTTTTCAATGCTTATTACTGCGGCGGAATTACCGGTGTATTTTTCCCAACCCAAACCGGTTCCGGCTTCCACCGAAATTTTAACTTTAACATCGTCCGGTAAAACGGAACTTTTATATTCCTCCGTTTGTTGCTCGAACAATTCCCAGCTCGGCATACTGACCACACGTACACCGGTCTGCTTTTTATTCTCAATTTCTTCGGCTGCACTTAGTGCCAATTGCACTTCGGAACCGGTGGCAATCAAAATTACTTCCGGTTTCCCTTCCGTGTCTTTTATAACATACGCACCCTTTTCCAAATTTTCAGCCGGAGCAAATTTAGTTCTATCCAATACCGGTAATTTCTGCCGGGTTAAAACTAGTGCAACCGGTCCGCCTTTGTGATTAATTGCGTACTTCCAAGCGGCAACGGTTTCATTTGCATCTGCTGGACGTATAACCACAAAGTTCGGAATTGCACGCAACGAAGCAAGATGTTCCACCGGTTGATGGGTCGGACCGTCCTCACCCAAACCGATGCTATCGTGTGTAAAAACGTAAACCGGCTTTATCTTGGAGAGCGCGGCAATTCTTATTGAAGGACGCAGATAATCGGAGAAGACCAAAAACGTACCTCCGTACGGAATTACTCCGCCGTACAAAGCCATTCCGTTTAAGATTCCCGCCATCGCATGCTCACGGATACCGAAATGAAGATTTCTGCCCTGCCGGTTATTTGCCGAAAAATCGGGATATTCTTTCAAGTAAGTATTGTTGGAAGGAGCCAAATCCGCCGAACCGCCGAAAAGCGTCGGCAAACCGGCTGCAATTGAATTTAACACTTTTCCCGAAGCTGCACGGGTTGCCAGTTTTTCAGTGTAATCGTTGAAGACCGGCAGTTTCTTTTCCCAATCATTTCCGAACTTTCCACTGAATATATTTTCAAACAATTCCGCTTCTTCCGGATATTTTGCTTTATATTCTTCAAACATTTCATTCCACTCTTGTTCCAAACGCCCGCCATTTTCTTTTACGATTGCAAAATGTTCTTTCACCTCTTCCGGAACGTAAAACGTTTCGTCTTCGGGCCACCCTAAATTTCTCTTTGTCAATTTCACTTCCTCCTCACCCAAAGGAGAACCATGCACGCCTGCGGTATCTTGTTTATTCGGACTCCCGTAACCTATGTGCGTATTTGTGATTATTATAACGGGTCTATCCGAATTTTGTGCTTTCAGAACGGCGCTTTCCAATTCACTCAAATTATTAACATCTAAAACTTTAAGTACTTCCCAACCGTAAGCCTCAAATCTTTGAGCAACATTTTCGGACATTGCCAAATCCAATTTCCCGTCAATTGTTATATTATTGTTATCGTAAAAAACAATAAGGTTATTCAATTTATTGTGCCCGGCAAAAGAAGCGGCTTCATGTGAAATTCCTTCCATCATATCGCCGTCTCCGGCAATAACATAAATTCTGTTTTTAAGAATTTTGAAATCTTCCTTATTGAATTTTTCGGAAAGGAATGAATATGCAAGCGCCATACCAACTGCATTTGCGAAGCCTTGCCCCAAAGGTCCCGTTGTTGTTTCCACTCCAGGCGTCAAACCGTATTCCGGATGCCCTGGAGTTATACTTCCCCATTGCCGGAAATTTTTTAAATCTTCCAAAGTTAGTCCGTAACCGGAAAGATAAAGTGAAGCGTAAAGCAACATACTACCGTGACCTGCAGAAAGAACAAACCGGTCCCTGTTTATCCATTTGGGATTTGCCGGGTTGTGTTTCATAATTTTTGTATAAAGCAAATATGCAACGGGCGCGCAACCCATAGGCATGCCAGGATGACCCGAGTTCGCTTTTTGTATTGCATCGACTGCCAAAAACCTAATTGTGTTTATACTTTTTTCCTGAATACTCTGATTTTCAAATTCCATTTTCTTCCTTAATTTGTTGAATTATTCGATTTAATAAAATAAACTAGAAACCACACAAGAATAAATGCAAATTTACATAAAATACTTTCAACTGCGAAGAGCATTTCATCAAATAATCTGGTAAAAATAAAACCCGGAATGAATGTTACCGAATAGCCGGCAAACAATATTTTCCACAAACTTCTTATGTTATTAACTTTAACAGTTTTATATTTAACTAACGTAATTATAATTACTGCTAAAATCGGAAGATAGTAAAAAAATCCATACAAAAAACCGAGCGGATAGTTATAAGCCGCATAAACCGGTGTGCACTTCAAAACTTCAAATTCATTCAGCACAATGAGATAATAAACGGTAAAAAACAAGGCGGGTAAAAATAACAGAGCCAGCCATTTGTTTTTATAACCGGCAAAGTTAAGAACGGCGTACAAACCAAGCGGAGGCATAAATGTAATCGTTACAAATGCAAGATATGTTATCCACGGAAACCGTAAGTCCAATCCACAAATTAAAAATTCAAAAAATTGATATATAGATAATAAAATTAGTAAAATAAATAACAGATTATTGGTTTTGTTTTTTGTGCGGTTCCGGTTTACATAAATAATTAACGAAAATTCGACAAGTGCAAAAATAAATGAGACTATTCCGTTCATACGTTCCGGGATTGGATAAAAAAAAGAAAGAGCCGCACGGAGCGGCTCAATGATAATTACAAATTCGGGCCTATCATTTTTTCGGGTCTAACATATTCATCAAACTGTTCGGCTGTAAGAATTCCCAATTCCACGGCGGCTTCCTTCAATGTTTTATTTTCGGCATAAGCCTTTTTAGCAATTTTCGCCGCATTATCATAACCTATGTAAGGATTCAAAGCAGTAACAAGCATTAAAGAATTTTCAAGGTGTTTTTCTATGTTTTCCCTGTTCGGTTTAATTCCAACAACAGCTTTATCTGTGAAGCTTTCGCAAGCATCGGAAATTAATCTTATTGATTGCAGCAAATTATAAATCATAACGGGTTTGTAAACGTTAAGCTCAAAGTTTCCGCTTGCACCGGCAAAATTGATTGTTGCATCATTGCCCATAACTTGGGTACAGACCATAGTCATTGCTTCGGCTTGAGTGGGATTAACTTTACCGGGCATAATGGAACTGCCGGGTTCGTTTGCGGGCAGAGTAATTTCACCTATTCCGCAGCGCGGTCCCGAAGCAAGCCAGCGTATATCGTTTGCAATTTTCATTAATGAAGCGGCAATTGTTTTCAAGACTCCGCTTGTTTCAACAATTGCGTCGTGAGCTGCAAGAGCTTCGAATTTATTCGGTGCGGATTTGAATTCAAGTCCGGTAATCTCCGAAATTTTCTTTGCAGCCAACTCGGCAAAACCGGGATGTGTATTCAATCCCGTTCCCACAGCCGTTCCACCCAAAGCCAATTCCGATAGTCTCGGCAAGCAGCCTTGGATTCGTGCCAGTCCGTTTGTTAATTGTTGAACATAACCGGAAAACTCTTGTCCCAACGTTAAAGGGACGGCATCCATGAGATGCGTTCTGCCTATTTTAACAATGTCTTTAAATTCCTTTGCCTTTTCCTCAAGTGCATCGCGTAATTTTGTAACCATCGGAATCAATCTTCTGTTAATTTCCTCAACCGCTGCAATGTGCATCGCAGTCGGGAAAGTATCGTTGGAAGATTGGGCTTTGTTCACATCGTCGTTCGGGTGAATTGGATTTTTGCTTCCGAGTTTTCCGCCGGCCATTTCAATTGCACGGTTAGCAATTACTTCGTTGGTGTTCATATTAGTTTGTGTTCCGCTTCCGGTTTGCCAAACCACCAGCGGGAAATGCTCGTCGAGCTTTCCTTCGATTACTTCTTCGGCGGCTTTTACAATTAAATCGGCTTTCTCCGCAGGCAAAACACCCAGCTCTTTATTTGCCAGCGCTGCTGCTTTCTTTAAAATTCCCAATGCCCTTATCATTTCACGAGGAAAGCGTTCGCCACCAATTTTGAAATTCATTAACGAACGTGCCGTTTGAGCTCCGTAATATTTATCAGCCGGAACTTTAACTTCCCCCATGGTGTCGGTTTCAATTCTGTATTCCATTTTGCCCTCCGGAAATTTTTTGAAATTATTATTCAAAAAATAAGTTAATCATATACGAATATCAATTTATAATGTTTTTTTACACTCTAAAATTTTTCCGGAAAATTACTTCGATATGAAATTATTTAAATAAAAAGGTCTTAATGATTGTCGATAGAAGTAATTCTTCTGGCACCGACGAAACGTTTTTTGAAGTATTTGTTGTTCAGAGGTGTTATTGTAACTCCTTGAACGGAGCTGGCATGCGCAAATAGCGAATCGCCCAGATAAATTCCAACGTGACCCGGAAATACTCCTTTTTGAGTATCGAAATAAACCAAATCGCCGAATTTCAGTTCCGATACTTTCTTTCCTACCTTGTATTGCTCACGCGCTGTGCGGGGAAGTTCAACTCCGAGTGATTTTTTGTAAACCTGTTGAGTGAAAGCCGAGCAATCAATTCCCTTTTTGGATTGTCCGCCGTATTTGTATGGTGTATCGAGATATTTAACTATTTCAAAAAGAAGTTTTTCCCTGTTCGTTAAAGCCCCGTTTAATTTTTTAATCTTTCCTAATTTTTTTTGAAAATCTTTTACGGCAACAACATCTTTCGATTCTTTTGAGACCGGATTTTTATAAACATTTTTCTTGGGCTTTTTCTTATTTCCGTATCGTACGGAATAACTTTCCGTCTCCGTTTTTTTCTTGGCGGTTTTATATCTTGAATAAGATGTGGTGGATGAACATGAAATAAAAAGATTCGCCGATATGAAAACAACCGCTGTTAAAAATATTCCGAATTTCATTTTGCTTATCCCAAATAAGCGCGCAAATGCCTGCTTCTGGATGTGTGGCGTAGTCTCCGGATTGCTTTTTCTTTTATTTGTCGTACTCTTTCTCGTGTTAAATTAAACTTCTCACCGATTTCTTCGAGTGTAAGCGGGTGTTCAACATCGATACCGAAATACAATTTAATTACTTCCGCTTCCCTTTCGGTTAATGTGGAAAGCGCGCGTTCAATTTCATTTTTTAGTGAAGCCGACATCAACAACGTATCGGGCGAAGGATCGTCTTCATCGGAAAGGACATCAATCAGCCTGTTGTCCTCACCTTGAGAAAAAGGGGCATCCATGGAAACGCTTCTGCTGGCAATTTTCAGCGTATCGGAGATTTCATCCAAATCCATATCCAATTCCTGTGCTAATTCCGTTGCGCTCGGTTCCCGTTCGTATTCTTGTTCAAGATTGCTGTATGCCCTTCCGATTTTGTTCAAAGTTCCCACCCTGTTCAGCGGCAGGCGGACAATTCTGGATTGCTCTGCAAGGGCTTGTAAAATAGATTGACGAATCCACCAGACGGCATAAGATATGAATTTGAATCCGCGTGTTTCGTCAAACCTCTTAGCCGCTTTTATCAATCCGAGATTTCCTTCATTAATCAGATCGCCCAAAGAGAGTCCTTGATTTTGATATTGTTTTGCAACGCTAACTACAAAGCGTAAATTCGATTTAACCAGTTTTTCGAGTGCTTTTTGATCGCCTTTTTTTATACGGATTGCAAGATCTATTTCCTCTTCGGGCGTAAGAAGATCGACCTTGCCTATTTCTTGCAAGTATTTATCGAGTGATTGATTTTCCCGGTTTGTGAATTGTTTTGTTATTTTCAATTCTGCTACCCTTGATTAATTTTTAGAATTAATTGAATCAACAATTCCCACAATTGAAGCATCGACCGGAGCCATATCAACATCCATTGCAATTACCGATTCGCTCGACGTTGCGTAAAAAACAATTTCGCCCGGACCCGCACCAATCGTATCGACGGCAACAACCGGATCGCCAACCTCATTCAGTTTTGCATCTACCGGTTGAATAAATTGCAACTTATAACCTTTTACGGTTTCATACTTGCGCGTAGCCCATATTGTTCCTATTACCCGGGCTAAAATCATTTTAATTTTTCACCATTTCGTTTAGTTTTTCCTTCACCGGAATATCAAGCTTATCGACAATTGCCATAATCACGGCATCCACGGGTTTGTTTTTTGTAAATGTGGTTTGCCTTGCCGAACTTCCTTGCGCATAAAGCACAATTTCACCAACTCCGGCACCAACGGAATCCACCGCAACTACGAAATTGTCTTTCGGAGTGTAATCCAAATTCAACTGGCGGACAATCAAAAATTTTGCGCCTACCAGTTTTTCATCTTTTCTGGTCGACCAAACAGTACCAATTACTTTTCCGAGATGCATTTATCCTCTCAAATCTCTTGATGAAATAATTTTTAGTCCGGTTCGCTTAAATCTGCGAATATCATCGGTTAATATAACCAATTTATTTATTTTTGCCACAACACAAAATAAAGAATCTCGAATTGAGACAACTTTTCCGGAAAATTCATTTACATACAAACTGTAACGGTGATGCAAACCTAAAATTTTTACTGCACTAAGTAAAGATATTACAATATCTCTTTCACTCTCCGTTTTCGCCGCATCAATCAATTCCGCCGCATTCAATACGGTTGTAAAACAGAGTCCGGAACTCATTGCCAGTTCCAGCGCCGAGTTACCTTTACCCCTGTGTTTCAGATGTTTAACGAAAATATCGGTTTCTATCAAATACTCTTTATTTTTCAACAAAAACCGTTCCTAATTTTAATTTTCTTGAATTTACCTTTGGTCAATAGAAACCCAATTGCAACTTCTCTGGGAATGGACTGCATTTTAATGATTTTCTTCAGAAGTTTTTTATTTACATCATGTGATTGATTTGTTTTATTCATATATCAAATTTTCCTAATCATTCTAATATCAATTAACAAATTTTTTAATACTCTTATTTTCGGTAACAGTTTTTTTCAATTATTAAAATCTATATTATTGTCATAATTTACTACATTTTCTTTCGCTAAATATAATTCTAGCTGTTCCGGTTCTTTAAATCCTTGTATTTTACGACGGTATTTGTTAAAAACAATCTGGTTTTCTATTTCGAATTTTCTACACTTACTTATTTCAAGATATTCACTTTCTATATCTATACCTAAAAATTTTCTTTCCAATAAATTTGCTGCAATGCCCGTAGTGCTACTTCCTGTAAACGGATCAATTATCCACGCTCCTTTTCTTGTTGAAGCAAGAATTATTCTTGCTAAAACAGACAGCGGCTTTTGTGTAGGATGCTTTCCACACAATTTTTCCCATGATGCGATTGCTGGCAAAGTCCAAACGTCTTTCATTTGTTTACCGTCATTTAATTCTTTCATTAATTCGTAATTGAAATAGTGTGGAACCTTGGCGTTTTTTCTTGCCCAAATTATTTGCTCGGTCGAATGAGTAAAATATTTTCTGGAAAAGTTTGGGGGTGGATTTGTTTTTTGCCAAGTGATAATATTTAAAATCTTAAAATCTAATTCAGTTAATATTTGACCTATACTAAAAATATTGTGCATAGTACCACTTATCCAAATTGTCGCCTCTTCTTTCATTTTATCACGAATAAGTTTCAGCCATCTACGGTTGAAGTCATTAATATATTCAAAACCTTTTGATTTATCCCAATTGCCTTTATTTACACTTGTGATTTTTCCATTTTTAATCGTAAGTCCGTCATTTGACAAAAAATAGGGCGGATCGGCAAAAACCATATCAAATTTAAAATCGAATTGTGGTAACAATTCAAAAACATCGCCTTGTAAAAGAGTAAAATTCTTATCTTTTGATTTGAAATAAGGTATAATCATAAATAAATACTTTGTATAGCATTATAAAACATTGCTCTGCCTTGACCGGACCAATATGTAACGTCTTGTTCATTAAAAAACCACCGTATAAGCTTTAGTAATAATTCATAGCTATGACCAGATACAATAGGTAGTTTACCCATCTGTTGTAAAGCTGTACTATATGTTCCACAATTATATATAACTAGAATTCCTTTTAATAAATTTTGCCAATGTGTTGGGGTTAACATTTGTTTTTTATTTCTTAAATCATCTAATACAAAATCGTGATCAGGTGGTCTGTCATTTCCATTCTTCCATAAATATTTATTTTCAGCATAAATAACAAAATCACAACCTTTATTTAATCTTCCTGGTCTTTCTAAATATATTCTAGAACCGTCAGCAAGCGTTTCAACAAAATATCTATATTTATTGCCAACGTTTTCTTGTGCCCATTGTTGTAAAAGAAATGTTCTAACTGCATCTCTTGTTGTGTAGCTTTCAATATTACATAATTCAATATTTATTGAATTATCGTTCCTAATAGCCATTATTCAATATTCTTTTTAAAATTCCAGTTCTTAACATTTCTAAATTCAACAAATAATCGGCTTTGTCAAAATACTCCCTTAAAGGTTTTAAGGTGGATTGCCAACCGGCACCATCGGTTATCCAAATAAACTCAATACCTTGTTCATTCCAATATTCATTCATTCGAATATATTCGGTTGCTGTTGATTTGAGTTTAGAACCGCCTCCACCATAAAAATTCACTTCAATAAAATAAAGTTTTCCGTTTTTGTTAATGGCAAAATCAATAATTCTTGACGACTTGTCTACTTGCACATTAATATTCCATTTTTCTTTTATTTTCTTTGCGGTGGCTTGTGGCAAATATTCAATATCTAACTCTTTACAGGTATCTCTGATAAAATCTTCAACCAAATTTTCCATAAGACTGCCGCCTCTGTTTTTTCTTCCATTACTGTCTAATCCAACCTCAACACCAGTGGCATAATCAACTAAATTCTTTATTTTTTTGCCCTTTAAAAGTTCTCCCAATCCGCTTTTTAATATGAAATCTGCAAAAGATTTTATTTCTTCTTTTGAATATTTCCTTTTAGAAAAGTCAAATTCGCGATAAATAAAATTTCTGGTATCAATTAATACTTCCAAAGAATTTTCCCTAATTGCTAAAAGCAAAGGAATGGCTTTAATTGTTTCAGGATATTTTACTAACAAATCTACCGTCTCTTTTTGTAAGTTATTTTTACCAATCAAATAATTTAATAAATTTAACTCCTTCTCAATTGGTTTAATGTTTTGCAAAACTTTTTTCCAGTTTATAAAATAACTCCATTGAGTAATTTTTTTCTTAAATGTTGAAGACAATTCATTAAAAAGTTCATCTTCTTTTTTATTAAGCAATTGACATAATTTCTTCATAACCATAATTTGTAATTAATAATTCCGTTAATTCACCTCTTTTATTCGGATTTGAATTTATATTCCTTCTTGCCATAACCCGCTTAATATTAAATTGTCCATATAATTCATCAAAAAAATTGTCATTCGGATTTTTTCCTTTAACATCAGAATTACTTAAAATCCATTTATATCCAAGCAAATCTATTTTTATACAAAATTTTGCAAGTCTTATCTGTTCTTTATCATTAAATTCATCTTTTGTGTATGAATTAAAACTTGATGTTTGGCTTAATGGTTTATAAGGAGGATCAAAATAAAATAATGTAGTGTTTTTAGCATACTGCAATGTTTGTTCAAAATCACCGTTTAAAATAATGACTTTTTGCAACAGTTTACTTACAGCCCGCAAATTAGCTTCATCGCAAATCATTGGTTTTTTATAGCTGCCTATTGGCACATTAAATTCATTTTTACGATTTACCCGATATAAACCATTAAAACATGTTCTATTAAGAAAAATGAATAATGCCGTTTGAGTTACTTTGTCGGATATCCTTTTATTAAACAGTTCCCTTTTGGAATAATAAAATTTCTTCTTCTTTTCTAAGTTATTCAAAAAAGAGTAATACATGTCTTCTAGTTTTTTAAGAATTACAATGAGTTCTTCCACATTTTCTTTTATTGTGATATAAGAATTTATTAAATCTGAATTAATATCGTTGATTACAGCAGTTCTTATATTTGGATATTTTTGTAAAATCCAAAACAGAACCGCACCACCTCCTACGAAAGGTTCTATGTAAATAAACTCATTTGTTTTTAATTGAGCTGGTATAACATTTTCAATTTCATTTAATAGTTGGTTTTTCCCACCTGCCCATTTAACAAATGGTTTTGCCTTGAATTTAATTTCCATGATTCAGTTTAATAATTTTTTATTAAAACAATTTAAGCAAATAAAAAACTCTCCCCTCTCAAACCGTTTTTTATTCCGTAAAAATCGGCAACAGTTTGCGCAACGTCCGAAAATGTTTGGCGGATTCCCAAATTTTTAGCAGGTTTATTTTTCCTGTAAAAAAGCAACGGAACATATTCCCTGCTGTGATCCGTACTTGGCGTTGTGGGATCATTACCGTGATCGGCGGTAATTATCAAAGCGTCGGATTCATCCAATTTCTCAACTATTTCCGGCACAGCATTGTCGAACTCGATTAATGCCTTATGAAAACCTTCCGGATCGTTACGGTGACCGAAATAAACATCGAAATCAACCAGATTTGCAAAAATAAAACTTTGCTCCGATTTACCGGCAAATTCAATTATTTTCTCTATCCCTTCGGCATTCGATTTCGTTTTCACACTAACGTTAATGCCTTTATAATTAAATAAATCGTTTACTTTCCCGATCCCAACCGTTTGAATTCCGTTTTCACTGCAGTAATCCAAAATTGTTTTTCCCACCGGATCGACCGAAAAATCTTTTCTGTTGGTAGTTCTGGTGTAATTCCCGCTAGTGCCGACGAACGGTCTTGCAATAATCCTTCCCACGGTATGTTCGCCAATCATTACTTTGTTGCGTGTGATTTCACAGATTTCGTATAAACGCTGCAAGGGAATAACCTCTTCGTGTGCAGCAATTTGAAAAACCGAATCGGCAGAAGTGTAAACAATCGGATATCCGGTTTTCACATGTTCGTCACCCAATTCTTGAATTATTTGTGTGCCCGATGCAGGTTTGTTGCCAAGAACACCTTTAACGCCGGTTTCCTGCATAAATTTATTGATTATATCTTCCGGAAATCCATCGGGGTAAACGGGAAATTTAAAATCGACTTTTAGTCCTCCTATTTCCCAATGACCCGAAGTGGAATCTTTCCCAATTGATACTTCTTGCATTTTCCCGAAAGAAGCGAGAGGGTTTTGCACCCGGGCTACGCCTTTCAGGTTCTCAATATTTCCCAATCCGAATTTCTCCAAATTTGGTAAATTCAATCCACCCACAACTTCGGAAATATTCTTTAAGGTATTGCTGCCAACATCGTTGTAATCAGTTGCATCGGGTAATTCCCCGATTCCCACCCCGTCCAAAACAATTACTAAAAAATTTTTCACTAGTTTATACTCTTTACTGAATTTCCGCCTTTTTCCAATGCTTTATTGAGCGCCAATTCGGCATTATGCAAAACTTCGCTTACATCGGTCTTCCCTTGCGCCGATGCAACACCGATTGAAACGGTAAAAGTGGTTTGTTTGGAAAGTACGGCAATCGGTTTCCGTGCAATTTTGATCCTGAGTTTTTCAGCCCAAAGGAAAACATCCTTGGTTGTTTTATTAAAAAAGTAAACACCGAAAATCCTTTCCTGTAATCTTCCCAGAAGTTCAAGTTTTGTGATTTCATTTTTAATCATTTCCGTAATTTCCATTAAAACTTTCGGAAACGGATCTTCTTCGAAAAGTGTTCCTTCATCCAAAAATTCATCTATTTGGATAAGTGCAATTGCGCTCGGTACCTTCACATCATTTGCTTTAATCAAATCGTTTTCCATTCGCTCGAAAAACGTATCGGCATTTAATGTTCTTGTTTCCACATCAACGGAGAGAAGTTTTTTAAGTATGGAATTGGTCGAAAACGAATAAACCATAAATGAAAAAAGTTTGGAAACCGTTTTCATGAATTGAACGTCGGAATTGGTATAAATATGTTTCTTCAAACTTTCAAAACATAAAACGCCATAATTCTGATTATCGTAAATTAAAGGAACTGCGAGGAAAGACCCGTCGAAATGAATGTCTTCGTTTTCCGAAAATCTAATGTATTTTTTATTGCCCGTATCTTCCACATAAACGGGAGCGCCGGAAAGAATTGCCTTGCCAACAAGCGTTCTTTCCAGTTGAACTTCAAGGTTTTCCCCCACGTACTTGAGCGGTTTGTTGTTTTTCGATTTCAATATTTTGAATTTTTGTTCAACCGGATCGAAATAGACAAATGAAAAAACATCCCAAGGGATCAAATCCTCAACCGTTCCAACAATAATTTCGTATAAATCATTTTCATCATCAAATTTTTTGCTGCCTTCAATTACAGTTAACAAAGCATTTAATCTTTGTTGCGATTGAGAATCGGTAAACCGTTCTTCGAACAACGAAATAATAATTGCAATAACCCTTACGAACCTTCCGAGATGGTAAATCGTTTCAATTCCGAAATTATCTTTTGCTTTTGAATCGAGCGCAAGTACTCCGGTTAACTTTTTATTGTAAAAAAGCGGAACACCTACAAAGCTTTTAATTCCTTGAGAGCCGTCGTAGTAACGTATTACGTCCAATTCTGCGGAAGCAAGGATATCGGTCAGGAGTTCCGGTTCTTCTTTCAAAACGATTTTGCTGAGTATATCGTTTTCCAATTCCAAATCCTCTTCACGGAATGAGGTTGAATCGGTTACGAATTTTTCGAGCGACAATTTGTTTTTACGTTTGTTATACCAGTAAAAAACCACCGAATGTGCTAAAAACGTTTCTTTAATGACGCTCAAAAGTTTTTCGAGTACAAACTCAAACTGCTCATCGAAATTAATACCTTCCGGCACTTTTTCAAAAACAATTTTCTCGAAAGATTCTTTAAGGTTTTCAGGCTTAACAAGTATTTTCTTTCCTGAACGGACCGGTTGTGGGTAAGTTTCTATTTTCATGGTTTCAACTTCCGGTTTACCGGAAATAATTTGAAAATCTTCCCCGGCATCCGTATCGTAAGGTTTACTGCCACCACTGCCTTCGTCATCGTCAACGGCAATAAACAAGTCGTCATCGTTCTCAAAGATTTCCTTTATGCGGATGGAATCGCGTAAAAATATGATGAATCCCACGTAAATTACCAGTACGATTCCTGCAATAATCTTTAAAGTTAAATTATCGGAGAAAATCGGCACCAATAACAAAAGAGGAATTATAAGGAAAATAAGTATTCTTTTTTTGTCTCTTGTGCTTAATCCCATCGGTCCCGTTAAATTATTTTATTCCAATCATTTTTCTTTCAAATTAATACAAATTTATAAAAATATTTTGTTTGATGAGCGGGATATTTGAATAAATTCAACAATTTCCACAAAATTTATTAGTTTAATTATTATAATTTTATGTTTAGCGACTTGGTTAGAAAGTCTTTAATTTCTTTTTTCCCGGTTTTGGATACCGAAGAATATAAAAATGCATTTTTACCGAATACCAATCCGGGAAGCATTTTTTGCATTCCATTTTTCAATTTTGCCATTTCCGATTGTTTAAGTTTATCAACTTTGGTAAACACCACGATGTAGTTTAATCTTAATTTATTTATATATTCATTAAGTAATCTATCCAATTTGGTAGGCTCGTGTCTGCTATCGATTAAGTGAAGTATTAATTTTATGTTTTTACTTTTGCTGAAATATTCTTCAATTAATACCGACCATTTTTCCTGTTCTTTTTTTGAAACTTTGGAAAAACCGTATCCTGGCAAATCGACCAAATAGAATTGACCGTTTATCGAAAAATAATTTATCGATTTGGTTTTACCCGGCGTTGAACTGGTTTTGGCAATATTTTTCCGGTTGAAAAAGGAATTGATGAATGAAGATTTACCAACGTTAGCACGCCCGCAAAGCACCACTTCGGGTATTTTTCCCTTCGGTAAATTCTGAATATTACCAATAGATTTGTAAAATTTTATTGAGGGCATAAAAAAAGAGATTATCCTTAAATTTTACCTGAATTTGAGTTGTAATAATAGTAAAATTTTATTTAAGTTAAACTCAAAAAGGTACCGGATAATCTCTTAATTTGAATAGAATTATTTTCCGGAATCGTCTTTCTTTACTCTTCCGCCGTCCAATTCATCTTGTAATTTTTTCAATTCGTCCCACTTTCCGTCTGCAGCCAATTTAGCTTGTTGCGGCCAAGTGGAAGGGTCGTGCGATTTATATCTGCCGCCGGCTGCAGCAAGAATTTCTTTGAGTTTATCAACACCGGTACTTGCGAGATCGGCAAAGGTGTTGATATTTTCTGCTTTCATTAATTCGGCAATTTTAGGACCAATACCTTCAATTTTGGTTAAGTCATCAGCTTCCGCACTTTTTTCTTCTGCAGCTTCTTCCTTCTTACTTTCTTGCGGTTCTTCTGCAGTGGCTTTCGTTTCTTCTTTGGTTTCAGTCTTGGTTTCTACGGTTTTTTCTTCTACTTTTTCCGCTTTCTTTTTTGATTTTTTCGGTTTCTTCACGTTAACATCATTGTAATCTACCAATTCGATTATTGCCATTTCCGCCGCATCACCTACGCGGTTGCCCAATCTAACTATTCTGGTGTAACCGCCGGGTCTGTCACCGATTTTGGGAATAACTTCGTTAAAAAGTTCTTGTACAACCGTTTTATCGTGAATTTCACGGGCAATTAATCTTCTTGAGTGAACCGTATCTTTTTTAGCTTTGGTTATTAAAGGTTCAACAAAAGTTCTTAACGCTTTTGCCTTTGCAACGGTAGTTTTAATTCTTTTGTGTTTTATTAATGCAGTAGACAAAGCCCGCAAAGTGGCTTTTCTATGTGCAGCAGTTCTTCCTAATTTTTTACCTTTAACTCTGTGTCTCATTACAATTACCCTTAATATCTAGTTTTGAGTGGAATCGGAATCGTCTTTGAGGTATTTATCCACATCCATTCCGAATTCCAAATTATAATTTTCTACCAATTCAACCAATTCGGATAGTGATTTTCTTCCGAAGTTTCTGAATTTAAGCAATTCGCTTTCATCTCTGCGGACTAAATCGCCTAAAGTTTTAATATTCGCAGCTTTAAGGCAATTATGCGAGCGTACGCTCAATTCCAAATCGTCCACATTAGTTTTCAGAACTTTCTTTATCCTTTCGAACTCGGCGTCTTTTTCACTTTCAACCTTTTCTTCTTCCGGTTCAACTTCAAAATTGACGAACATGTTTACATGGTCGCGCAAAATAATTCCGGCGTTGGAAAGCGCTTCTTCCGGGGTCATCGAACCGTCGGTGGTTATTTCCAAAGTTAATTTTTCAAATTCGTTACTTTCGCCAATTCTAACATTTTCAACATCGTAACGTACATTTCTGATCGGAGTAAAAATCGAATCTATCGGAATTATACCGATCGTTTGGTCAACTATATTTTGTTGGTCGGCCGGAACATAACCTTTGCCCATGCCGAAGCGTAATTCCATATTTAATTTTGCACCTTCATTCAAAGTTGCAATGTGTTCATCCGGATTCAATATTTCAATATCCGGTGAAGCTTCCTGAAGGTCTTTTCCGGTAAATTCGTAAGGACCGGTTAAAGAAACTTCGAGTTTGTAAGCTTTTTTATTGGTTATTTTCATTCTAATTTTTTTCAAATTCAAAATCAATTCCAACACATCTTCAACTACGCCCGGAATGGTGGTAAATTCGTGCAAAATTCCGTCGATTTTAATAGCCGTAATTGCAGCGCCGGGCAAGGATGAGAGCAAAACTCTCCGGAAAGCATTACCTAAAGTAACACCGAATCCCCTTTCCAGCGGTTGAACCGTAAATTTCCCATACACATCTGTAGAAACTTTATCGTCTAATATTACACCATCTGGCATTTTAATAAAAGGAAAACTCATAAATTATCCCCATCTTTAAATATTAATTATTTTGAATACAACTCAACAATAAGCTGTTCGTTTGCGTTAAGAGGAACATCTTCACGCTGCGGAATTTGCAAAAATGTTCCGCTCAGGTTGGCTTTATCGAGCGCCAACCATCCATACATGCCGTCTTTAGTTCTTCTTAACGTATTGTGAATTATATCCAGTTTTTTACTTTTTTCTTTAATTGAGATTACATCCCCTGGCGACAACAAATAAGAAGGCACGTTAACTATTTTTCCGTTAACCAATACATGCCTGTGTGTTACCAACTGCCTTGCCGCTTTTCTCGAAGGGGCAAACCCCAACCGGAAAACAACGTTATCCAATCGTCTTTCCAGCAGGGCAATAAGGTTTTCACCGGTAACGCCTTTTTGCCTGTTTGCTTTGGCGAAATAAATACGGAATTGATTTTCAAGGATTCCGTAAATTCTTTTAACTTTTTGTTTTTCACGCAACTGAATTCCGTATTCGGAATATTTCATCCTCCTGTTCAATCCGTGTTCACCTGGAGGATAGTTTCTTTTTTCCAAAGGGCATGCCGGTGAATGGCATTTTGAGCCTTTCAGAAATAGTTTTTGTCTTTCTCTTCTACAAAGTTTGCAACTTGCTCCGGTATATCTTGCCATTTACTAAATTCCTTTATTTATACTCTTCTACGTTTTGGTGGTCTGCACCCATTATGCGGAATGGGTGTTATATCTTTAATAGACATAATTTGCAATCCGGCTGTATTCAACGCTCTTATAGCGGCGTCTCTTCCGGCGCCGGGTCCTTTAATTAAAACATCGACTTTGCGCATACCAAGGTCGTAAGCTTCTTTTGCTGCAGCTTCGGCTGTAACTTGAGCGGCAAAAGGTGTGTTTTTTCTTGAACCTTTAAAGCCCATTTTACCTGCCGACGACCATGAAACCGTGTTTCCGTAAACATCGGTAATGGTTACAATAATATTGTTAAACGAAGCTTTAATATGCGCAACACCTATTGAATCTACGTGAACTTTCTTTTTGGTTTTTCGTGAACTCTTAGCCAATTATATTACTCCTCTTTTAATAACTATTTTTTGCCGGGCGCTTTCTTTTTACCGGCAACCGTTCTCTTTTTACCTTTTCTTGTTCTTGCATTGGTTTTAGTACGTTGTCCTCTTACCGGAAGTCCTCTTCTATGGCGCAACCCTCTGTACGAGCCAATATCCATAAGGCGTTTAATATTTTGATGAACTTCACTTCTCAACGCACCTTCAACCTTGTAATCGGCCGTAATAACAGACCGTATTTTGGCAATTTCTTCTTCATTAAGATCCATTACTTTTTTATCGGGATCGACATTAGCTTTTTTCAAAATTTCAAAAGCGGTGGTTTTGCCGATTCCGTAAATGTAAGTAAGACCTATGTAAGCTTTTTTATTCTTCGGTAAATCAATTCCTGCGATACGAGCCAAAAGAAAACCTCCTAAATTTAACCTTGTCTTTGTTTATGTTTTGGGTTTTTACAGATAACCATTACTCTACCATGCCTTTTGATAATTTTACAATGGTCGCATATTTTTTTAACTGAAGCTCTAACCTTCATTCTGACCTCATTTATTTATATCTATAAGTAATTCTGCCCTTATTTAAATCGTATGGCGAAAGTTCGACGGCAACTTTATCGCCAACTAAAATTTTAATAAAATGCATACGCATTTTACCCGAGATATGTGCCAATATTTCGTGTCCGTTATCCAACTTAACTCTGAAATGAGCATTGGGTAACGTCTCGGTTACAACACCGTCAACTTTTATAGGTTCTTGTTTAGCCAATTTAACTCTTCGATAATATTTCCGGTTTTCCGTTAATTATTGCTATCGTATGTTCAAAATGAGCCGAGGGTAAACCGTCTTTTGTTAAGACCGTCCAGCCGTCGCCTGCAACGGTCACTTCGTAAGTTCCGGCATTAACCATCGGTTCGATAGCCAGTGTCATTCCATTTTTAATTCTAGGTCCAGTTCCCTTTTTACCGTAATTCGGTATCTGCGGATCTTCGTGCAATTTTTTGCCCACTCCGTGTCCGCACAATGCTCTTACGATAGAAAATCCGTTACTTTCAACATATTCTTGAATTGCGGCTGAAATATCTCCGATTGAATTTCCCACCTTTGCTTGTTCAATTCCAAGATAAAGCGATTTTTCCGTAACTTCCATCAATTTTTTTTTCTCTTCGGAAATTTCACCCACAGCCACCGTAATTGCTGCGTCACCATAATATCTGTCCTTAATAACACCTACATCTATCGAAATAATATCACCATTTGAAAGAACTCTCTCGCCCGGGATACCGTGAACAACTTCTTCATTAACCGAAGCACAAATTGTACCCGGGAAAACCAGCGAACCACCTTGCGAATAACCTTTGAACGCCGGGGTTGCATCGTTACTCAAAATATAATCTTCAGCAATTTTATCAAGTTCTTTTGTCGTTATTCCTTCCTTAACGTAGCTTTTCACCAACTGCAAAGTTTCGGCAACAATTTCATTACTTCTTCGTATCTTGTCAATTTCTTTTTTAGTTTTAATTAAAATCACAAAAGAACCAACTATCTTCTTCCTTTTACTTTACCGGACTTCATGAAACCGTCGTAATGTCTCATAAGCAAATGCGATTCTATTTGTTGCAACGTATCGAGTGCGACACCAACGATAATCAGCAAACTGGTACCACCGAAAAACGAGCCGTAAGTCGGTGATACACCAAATCTGATTACAAACGCCGGCAGTATTGCAACAATTGCCAAGAATATGGAACCGGGTAAAGTTATTTTCGTTAATATATTGTCAATAAATTCCGCAGTTTGTTTTCCGGGGCGAATTCCCGGAATAAATCCGCCTTGTTTTTTCATTGTATCGGCAACTTCTTGCGGATTAAATGCAATTGCCGTATAAAAATATGTAAAGAACACAATCATCAATGCATAAATAAACGAATACGTAAACGATGTAAATTGGAAATACGGCGCCAAAGATTGTAAGAACTCATTATCCGGAAAAAAGGATAATACCGTATTCGGTAAAAACATTATCGCTTGTGCGAAAATAATCGGCATAACGCCGGCAGTATTCACACGGAGCGGAATATATTGGGTTACACCGCCGTAAACTTTTCTTCCTACAACCCGCTTTGCGTACTGAACCGGAATTCTTCTTGTACCTTGTGTAACCAAAACGATTCCGGCAACAATCATAATTTGCAATGCAACAATAACAATTTCTATAACAATATTTCTGGTACCGGCATTGATCAATCTGAATTCATCAAGAATTGCAAACGGCAATCTGTTAATAATTCCGATAAAGATTATCAAAGAAATTCCGTTCCCAATTCCTTTTTCGGTAATTTGCTCGCCCATCCACATCATAAAGATGGTACCGGCAACAAGGAAAACCACGGATGAGAAATAGAATCCGAATCCTTGAACTTCAGCCGGAACAATTGGTGCACCGTTATAATCCATACTAAGCAAATATGTTACAACACCAATTGCTTGAAATGCAGAAATCAAAACCGTACCGTAACGTGTTAACTGCGTAATTTTCTTTCTTCCCTCTTCCCCTTCTTTCTGAAGTTTTTGGAAATAGGGAACAACCGCACCGGCCAATTGAATAACAATAGAAGAACTAATATACGGCATTATACCGAGTGCGAATATTGCCGCATTTTTAAATGCCCCTCCAACAAACAAATCGTACAATCCGAACAAATTGTTCGAAGTACGGTTTGCCATCACTTCGCTCAACAAATATGAATCGATTCCCGGCAATGTTATGTGAGAACCGATCCGCACAATTACCAACAATCCGAGTGTATAAAGTATTCTTTGCCGTAACTCGTGAATTTTAAAAATATTTCTGAAAGTATCTTGTAATTTTCCCATTAAACTTTAACTGTTTTAGTTGATCCACCAGCTGCTTCTATTTTTTCAATTGCGCTTTTGCTAAAAGCGTGAGCTTCAACATTCAACTTGGCTTTTAATTCGCCGTTCCCCAAAATTTTATAGGGTGCGGCAGCTTTCGAAATAGCGCCTGCTTTATAAAGCGCTGCTGCATTTACCGCATCTCCGGTTATTTTTTTTGCATCTACCAAGCGTTGTAAATCGGCTACGTTTACCACTTGATACGTAATTCTGTTGTGGTTGTTAAATCCTCTTTTGGGTACACGGCGTTGCAAGGGCATTTGTCCGCCTTCGAACCATGCTCTGTATTTAAAACCCGACCGGGATTTTTGTCCGTTCATTCCTCTTGTAGCGGTTCCGCCATGACCTGAGCCTTCGCCCCTGCCAACTCTTTTTCTCGGCTTGCGGGAACCTTTAGCATATTTTAGATTGCTTAGAATATCCATTGGTTTTCCTATTCTTCAATTTCTTCAACGGTTACTAAATGTGAAACTTTTTTTATCATTCCCCTTATTTGAGGTGTATCGTTATGAATTTTAACGTAATTGGGCCGGCCGAGACCAAGGGCTTCGATTGTAAGCTTTTGTTTTTTGGGCCGGTCTATTATACTTCTTATTTGTTTAATTTTTAATTTTTTAGCCATAATTTTACCTAATTCGCATTAAATAAATCTTGAATTCCAATACCGCGTTTTTTAGCCATATATCTTGCGTCGATAAGATCGAGCAAACCTTTCAATGTTGCTTTAACTTGGTTATGCGGATTACTTGAACCGAGCGATTTTGTCAAAACGTCTTGCACTCCGGCTGCTTCCAAAACCGCTCTAACGCCGCCACCGGCTATAAGACCCGTACCGGGGGAAGCGGGTTTCAACAATACTTTACCCGCACCGTATTTGCCGATAATTTCGTGTGGGATAGTTCCTTTAATTATTGGCACTTTATATACATTTTTCTTTGCATCGTCAATGCCTTTCGATATTGCGTCGGTAACTTCGTTGGCTTTTCCAAGCCCAACACCAACATGACCGTTACCGTCTCCCACAACAACAATGGCGTTAAAACTGAATCTTCTACCGCCCTTAACCACTTTTGCCACACGGTTGATGTGAACTACTTTTTCTTTTAATCCTTCTAATCCAGATACTTTTTTATGTCTCAATTTCAACTCCTTTATAAACTTTTGTGCTGCCGGGAGAGGACTCGAACCTCTACGTACGGCGTCAAAGACCGCTGTCCTACCATTAGACGACCCGGCAAAAATTAAATATTAATTCCACCTTCGCGCGCGCCTTCCGCAACGGCTTTTACCCTTCCGTGATATCTGAATCCGTTTCTGTCGAAAACCGCGTTTTCAATTCCTTTATCTTTGGCTTTTTGCGCCAAGAGTTTACCGACCAACCGGCTTCTTTCTATTTTGGAGCCTGCATTTTTCACATCTTCAGCTATTTCTTTCGATTTTGTAGAAGCGGCAACCAAAGTTGTTCCGGTTGTATCGTCAATCAGTTGTGCGTACATGTGATTCAAACTTCTATAGACGGAAAGACGCGGTCTTTCCGGTGTACCGTTTACTTTTTTACGTACTCTGTTTTTCTTTTTTCTTCTTATGTCTTCTTTTTTAAGCTTCATTATAAACTTAATCTCCTACTCTTAATTACCCGGCAGTTTTTCCGGCTTTCCTAACGATAATTTCATCTGAATACTTGATTCCTTTACCTTTATACGGTTCAGGTTTTCTGAACGATCTGATTTTGGCTGCTACCAATCCAACCAGTTCCTTATCGATTCCGCTCACCTTAATTTGGGTTTGCGTGGGTACTTCCAATTTAATTTCATCCGGAGGGACGAAATAAATGGGATGCGAATAACCAACGTTCAACAACAGGTTTTTACCTTTAAGTTCGGCTCTGTACCCAACTCCAACAATATCCAGTACCTTTGTAAATCCTTCCGTTACACCTTGAACCATATTTTGAATCAATGCCCTGGTTAATCCGTGCAACGCTCTGTTTTCTTTCAAATCGTTCGGGCGTTTTACGGTCAGTTCGTCCCCGTTAATTTCAACGGTCATATTCGGATGAACTTTCATTTCCAATTCGCCCAGTTTACCTTTTACTTTAAGCGTATCACCGCTCAAAGTAACTTGAACATCTTTAATATTTATCGGTTTTTTACCTACTCGTGACACTTTTCAAACTCCGTGAATAAAGTTTTACCAAATATGGCAGACTACTTCTCCGCCGACCGCTTGTTTTCTTGCTTCTTTGTCCGACAATAATCCTCTGGACGTGGAAATTATTGCCAAACCCAAACCATTCAGTACCCTCGGTATTTCATCTTTACCAACATAGACCCTCAATCCGGGTTTGCTAATTCTTTTTAATCCCGAAATTGAAGATTCTCCGTCAACATATTTAAGATAAATCCGGATAACGTTTTGTTTGTTATCTTCGATTACATTAAAATCTCTTATGAAATGATTGTTTTTCAAAATTTCAGCCATCTTAACTTTCATATTGGAAGAAGGCATTTCAACAAATCTTTTTTGAGCTTTAACAGCATTTCTAATTCTCGTTAAAAAATCCGCTATCGGATCCGTAACTGGCATATTCTCTCTCCTTTTTACCAACTAGATTTTTTAATACCGGGGATTTCCCCTCTCAGAGCCATTTCCCTGAGAACCAATCTTGAAACCCCAAATTTTCTGTAATATCCTCTCGGTCGCCCGGTAAGCATACATCTGTTTCTCAAGCGCACGGGCGAAGAATTTTTAGGCAATTTTTGAAGTCCTTCATAATCGCCTTTTTCTTTTAGTTCTTTTCTAATAGCTGCATATTTTTCAACTAATTTTCTTCTTTTAGCTTCTCTGGCAACTAAACTTTTTCTAGCCATTAATTAATTCCTGCTAATTTTATTGTTGAATTTCTTTTTTTCTAAACGGGAATCCGAAAGCAGCAAGCAATTCGTATGCTTCTTTATCGGTTTCCGCAGTTGTTACAAACGTAATATCCATTCCCAAAACCCTGTTGACTTTATCAACGTTTATTTCAGGGAATATTGTTTGTTCTTTCACACCAAGCGTATAATTGCCTCTACCGTCGAACGATTTATCTGATACACCTCTGAAATCCCTTACACGGGGCAGAGCCATTGAAATCAGTCTATCCAAAAATTCGTACATACGTGCTTTTCTCAGTGTAACTTTCGCACCTATTTTCATTCCCGCCCTGAGCTTAAAATTAGAAACCGATTTTTTCGCAGTTCTGATAGCCGGTTTTTGGCCGGTAATTGCAGCAAGATCGTTCATTGCCTCATCGAGTATTTTCGGATCTTGAATAGCAGCACCGAGTCCCATATTTATAACTATTTTTTCCAAACGCGGAACTTGCATTACACTTTTGTACGAAAACTGCTTGGATAATTTAGGTATAATTTCGTTATTATACTTTTCAAACAATCTCGGTGTAATTTTTTCTTCCGGTTTTACTTCGGCAGAAGCAACGTTAGCTTCAGTTTTCTGTTTCTTTTCCGATTCTTTTTTTGTTTTCTTTGCCATTTTTATCTCAACAACCAATTATTTCGTTATGGTAACATTTCTCCAGTAATTTTACTTACTCTGGCACTTCTTTTTTTGCCAGTTTTTTCATCAATTATAATTTTCTTGCCTATTCTGGTCGGTTCGTTGGTTTTAGGATCGAGTATCATAACATTCGACACATGAATAGGTGCTTCTTTTTCAATTATTCCCCCTTGCGGATTTTGTTGATTCGGCTTGGTATGCCTTTTTCTCAAGTTAACGCCTTCAACAATAACCCTTTGTTTTTTGGGGAAAACCTTTAATACTTTGCCGGTTTTTCCTTTGTAATTTCCGGCAATAACAACAACCGTATCGTCTTTTTTAATTTTCATTTACTTCCCTATCTTTTATAATACTTCCGGTGCCAAAGAAATAATTTTCATAAATTTTTTGTCCCGCAATTCTCTTGCTACCGGTCCGAATATTCTTGTTCCTCTCGGTTCGTTTTGCTGGTTTAGCAGAACTGCTGCGTTTTCATCAAACCTGATGTACGAACCGTCTTTTCGTCTTATTTCTTTTTTTGTACGGACAACAACGGCTCTGGACACATCACCTTTTTTAACACCTGCATTGGGCAAAGCCGCTTTAACGGAAACCACTATCAAGTCGCCAACACTGGCATATCTTCTACCGCTTCCGCCCAAAACTTTTATACATCGTATTTTTTTTGCGCCCGAGTTATCAGCAACCACTAAATTCGTTTCTTGTTGTACCATTTTTAGAACTTACTCCTTATCAATCGATTACTTGACTTTTTCTACAATTTCAACTAAACGCCATTTTTTATTTTTACTTAACGGTCTTGTTTCCATAATTTTCACAACATCGCCAACGTTACATTCGTTTTTTTCATCGTGAGCCATCAGTTTAGTTGTTTTCTTATAATATTTTTTATAAATGGGATGCGCAACACGTCTTTCAATAGCAACGGTAATGCTTTTATCCATTTTATTTTTAATTACAGTACCTATTCTGGTTTTTCTTAAACCTCTTTCCATTCTTCGGAAAAACTCCTACGTTAATTTTCGGTTTTATTTTTTTCTTGAAGCTCCCGTTCTTTCAGCACGGTTTTCATTCTCGCAATATCTTTTTTCAACAATTTCAATTTTGCAGTATTTGTTAAATTTTTAAGAGCATGTTGAAATCTCAAATCGACCAAATTTGCTTCTTCTTCGGCAATTCTTTTAATTATTTCTTCGTTATTCATTTCTCTTATTTCATACATTTTCATTTTAGCATCCTCAATATTTATTCGTAATCGGGGCGAACCACAACTTTAGCCTTAATGGGTAATTTGTGAGCTGCGAGTTGTAAAGCTTCCATTGCCAATTCTTTAGATACACCGGCAACTTCGAACATAATTCTGCCCGGTTTAACCGGAGCCACCCAAAATTCCGGTGCGCCTTTACCTTTACCCATTCTTGTTTCCAAGGGTTTTTTGGATACCGGTTTATCGGGGAAAATTCTGATCCAAACTTTACCGTCCCTTTTCATTTTACGGGTAATTGCAACCCTGCAAGCTTCTATTTGCCGGCTAGTAATCCACGCCGGTTCCATGGCTTTCAAGCCGAAGTCACCGAAACTGACTCTGCTTCCGCGGCCGGCTTTGCCTTTCATTTTTCCGCGTTGTTGTTTTCTGTATTTAACTCTTTTGGGCATTAACATAATTTTGTGCTCCTAATAAACTTTAATCCGATAATCTTTTGCCTAAAATTTCGCCTCTGCAAATCCAAACTTTCACACCGATGGTTCCGTAGATGGTGTGAGCCGGTACCGAAGCGTAATCGATATCCGCGCGTAAAGTATGAAGCGGGATTCTTCCGTCTTTATACTGTTCCGATCTTGCCATTTCCGCTCCGCCCAATCTTCCCGAACACATAACCTTAATTCCTTCCGCACCCATTCTCATTGCGGCGGTTATCGCTTGTTTCATTGCCCTTCTGAATGATATTCTTCCTTTCAATTGCGAAGCTATGTTTTCAGCAACCAAATAAGCATCCAGTTCGGGTCTTTTAATTTCGTTTATTTGAACTTTTACTTCCTTGTTTGTAAGTTTTTTCAATTCTTGTTCAAGTTGGGTTATTTCCTTACCGCTTTTTCCAATTACCACACCTGGCCGGGACGTATGTAAAGTAAGAATAATGTTTTTAGATGTTCTGTCGATAACTATTCTCGATACTCCCGCTTTGGTAAGTCTTTTTCTGATATAGGATCTTATCTGGTTATCTTCTTTTAATTTTTCGGCATAGCTTTTGCCTTCGTACCAGTTAGATTCCCATCCTCTGATAATTCCAACTCTTAAACCTATCGGATTTGTTTTTTGACCCAACTAATTATCCTCCTAAATCAATTTTTAGTAGCTACTACAATGGTTAAATGGTTCGATCTTTTTCTGATTCTGTAAGCTCTGCCCATCGGAGCAGGCAAAATTCTTTTCAGCATCGGACCTTGATTAACATACGCTTCCTTAATATACAATTCGGAAATTTCATGTTTGTTGTCTTCGTCTTTGTTAAAAAGGTTGGCAACCGCCGACCTTAAAACTTTTTCGGCATCCCTAGCAGCATGTTTTGTGCTAAAGTGCAATATTTCAAGCGCTTTATCAACGGATTCCCCTCTTATTAAATCCACAACCAATCTCATTTTTCGCGGGGAAGAACCGATATATTTATGCGTAGCTTTAGCTTCCATTATTAATTTCTCCAAAATCTATTTCTTCATTCTTGATGCTTTTTCAGCTTTGGTTCCGGGATGACCCCTGAAAATTCTTGTTGGGGCAAATTCACCCAATTTATGCCCGACCATATTTTCGGAAATGTAGACCGGAATCATTTTATTTCCATTATGCACGGCTATAGTGTGACCGACAAATTCAGGAGAAATCGTGCTGGCACGCGACCATGTTTTGATAATTTTTTTCTGACCGGTCTCATTTAACTTTCTGATTTTCATCAAAAGTTTGTAATCGATGTATGGACCTTTTTTAATTGATCTTGGCATATTTTACTTAACCTTTTCTTCTTTTAACAATGTATTTGTTCGATTCTTTTTTAACTTTTCTGGTTTTCAAACCTTTTGCTTTTTGTCCCCAGGGCGAAACCGGATGACCACCACCGGAAGATTTACCTTCGCCACCACCCATAGGATGATCGACCGGGTTCATTGCAACACCGCGAACATGCGGTCTTCTTCCCAACCAACGGCTCCTTCCTGCTTTACCGAGGCTCACATTTTCGTGATCCGAATTTCCAACTGCTCCGAATGTCGCCATACACTCCAAATTCACCATTCTGATTTCACCGCTGGGCAACTTCAATTGAGCGTATTTCCCTTCCTTAGCCATCAGTTGAATTGCCGTTCCGGCAGAGCGGCCTAATTGGGCACCTTTACCCGGTTTCAATTCAACATTATGAATCACACTTCCCAAAGGCATATTTTTCAATTTAAATGCATTACCCACTTTCACTTCCGCATTATCACCGGACATAACGGTATCACCAACTTTCAAACCGTCCGGTGCAATTATATATCTTTTTTCGCCGTCTGCGTAATGCAACAGTGCAATTCTAGCGGAACGGTTCGGATCGTATTCAATAGAAAATACTTTCGCCGGAATGTTAAATTTATCCCTTTTGAAATCGATAATTCTGTATTTTCTTTTGTGTCCGCCACCACGATGACGGCTTGTAATACGCCCGAGATTGTTTCTACCACCGCTTTTCTTCAAACTTACGGTCAAAGATTTTTCGGGTGCCGTTTTCGTAATTTCTTCGAAAGTGGGCACCGACATAAATCTTGTTCCAGGTGTAATCGGTTTTAATTTTCTAATTGCCATCTATAAATCTCCAGCTCTCTTCAGCTTTATTAAACTTCACCAAATAAATCTATTGTTTGACCTTCTTTCAAGGTTACTATTGCTTTCTTGTATTGCGGTGTTCTACCGGTAAACCGTCCTTTTCTTGTGAATTGAGTTTTCGATTTACCTTTGTTTCTTATTGTATTTACCGCAACAACGTCAACATCAAATTTCTTTTTAATTGCTTTTGCGATTTCTATTTTATTGGCATTAACCGAAACGATAAATCCGTATTTATTTTCTTTTTCGGTTAAATCCGTCATCTTTTCTGTAATCAAAGGTCTGATTAATACTTTTCTCATTTCCTACTGCTCGGTTAATTTGTAAAAGTGTTTTTAATATCTTCCACTGCACTTTTTTGAAGAATTAAAATTTGATTATTCAACAAGTCATATGCAGATGCTTTATACGCTTCCAGAACTTTAACTTTTTCAATATTGTTGCTCGAACGGTACACATTATTTTTAGTTCCGTTTGTTAGAATCAAAGTTTTCTTACCTGCAACATTCAGAGATTTAAGCAACTCAATCATTTGTTTTGTTTTCGGTGTATCGAAATCGAAATCTTCAACTACAAGCAATTGGTTGTTTTTAGTTTTTATTGACAAAGCCGATTTCCTTGCCAATTGTTTCACTTTTTTATTCAGCTTTTGGGTATACTTGTGCGGTTTAGGTCCGAAAACCCTGCCGCCTCCTACCCACAAAGGCGATCTGATTGTTCCCGCTCTCGCCGTACCTCTGCCTTTTTGACGCCATGGTTTTCTACCACCGCCTCTTACTTCGTTTCGCTCTTTCGTTTTGTGTGTACCTTGTCGTTGATTAGCCAAATAAGCTTTAACGGCAAGATAAATCACATGATCGTTCGGTTCGATTTCAAAAATGTCTTTTTCAAGTTCAACGGTTTCACCCGACTTGGAACCATCTATTTTTAATACATCAACCTTCATAATAATCCACTACTTTTTAATTTCCACTATTGAATTAATTGCTCCGGGTACCGCCCCTTTTATAAAAATTATATTTTTATCCGCATCAACTTTAACAACTTTAAGCCCGCGGGTTGTGATTTGTACATTCCCCGTTCTTCCGGCCATTCTGGTTCCTTTCAGAACCCTCGAAGGATATGAACTTTGACCGATTGAACCCGGTGCACGCAATCTGTCTTTTTGTCCGTGTGTAGTACCACCAACACCACCGAAACCGTGACGTTTCATCACACCTTGAAAACCTTTTCCTTTACTTTTGCCTGTTACTTTCACAACATCACCGGCGGAAAACAACTCGACTGTAATTTTATCTCCAACGTTATATTGAGAAACGTCGAAATTTTTGAATTCTTTCAAAATCCGGGGATAGTTCAACCCTTTATCTTTACAATTTTTAAGCTGTGCTTTATTTACATGTTTTTCTTTTTTCTCTCCGAAACCGAGTTGCAAAGCATCGTAACCGTCTTTTTCTTTTGTTCTAACACCATAAACGGTGCACGGTCCGGCTTCAACAACCGTAACGGGAATAAGTTGCCCGTCTTCAGAGAAGATACTAGTCATTCCGATTTTTTTTCCTAACAATCCTGGCATTTTTATTTCCTATAACTTAATCTCAATATCAACGCCCGCTTGAATTTCCAACTTGCTAAGAGCGTCAACAGTTTTATTATTTGAATTATGAATATCAATAATTCTTTTGTGAGAACGGATTTCAAATTGTTCTCTCGATTTTTTATCAACATGAGGCGACCGCAAAACTGTGTATACGGTTCTTTTCGTCGGCAATGGTATCGGTCCCGATACAATTGCCCCGGTACTTTTCACCGTTTTGATAATTTTTTCAGTTGATTTATCAATTAAAATATGATCGTACGATTTTAATCTTATTCTAATTTTTTGTCCCGGCACTTTAACTCCTCATTTTAATAAAAAATGGGAGGCGTTTCCACCTCCCGTGAAATAAATTTACAATTATTCAATAATTTTGGTAACAACACCTGCGCCAACTGTTCTACCGCCTTCACGGATAGCGAATCTCAAACCTTCATCCATAGCGATCTCGGAAATAAGTTCCACTCTCAATTTTACGTTGTCACCAGGCATAACCATTTCGGTTCCTTCGGGCAAAGTTGCCACACCGGTTACATCGGTAGTTCTGAAGTAAAACTGCGGTCTGTAACCGTTGAAGAACGGAGTGTGACGTCCACCTTCTTCTTTCGACAAGATGTAAACTTCGCCTTCAAACACTTTGTGAGGTGTAATTGAACCAGGTTTTGCCAAAACCATACCTCTTTGAATTTCATTTTTATCGATACCTCTCAACAACAAACCGGCATTATCACCCGCCATTGCCGAATCCAATTCTTTTCTGAACATTTCGATTCCGGTAACAACGGTTTTCTTATGAACGCCCAGACCAATCAATTCGACTTCTTCATTCAATTTGATTTCGCCGCGTTCAACTCTACCGGTTGCAACGGTTCCTCTACCGGTGATTGAGAATACGTCTTCCACCGGCATCAAGAAAGGTTTATCAACATCCCTTTCGGGAACAGGGATATATTCGTCAACAGCATCCATAAGTTCCCAAATTGAATTCAATCTCGGATCATCGGGTCCAACACTGTCATCCGAAGCTGCTTCCAAAGCTTGGAGGGCGGAACCACGGATAATCGGGATTTCGTCACCCGGGAATTCATATTCGTTCAACAATTCCCTCAATTCCATTTCAACCAAATCCAACAACTCTTCGTCGTCAACCATATCAACTTTATTCATATAAACAACAATTCTAGGAACGCCAACTTGACGCGCCAACAATATATGTTCCCTTGTTTGCGGCATAGGACCATCGGTTGCTGCCACAACCAAAATCGCACCGTCCATTTGAGCAGCGCCGGTAATCATGTTTTTAACATAGTCGGCGTGACCCGGACAGTCAACGTGTGCATAATGTCTTTTTTCTGTTGAGTACTCCACGTGAGCCGTAGCAATGGTAATACCACGTTCTCTTTCTTCAGGAGCATTGTCAATACTATCAAAGGTTCTCTTTTCAGACAAACCTCTTTTAGCCAAAGCCATCGTAATTGCGGCGGTAAGAGTAGTTTTGCCATGATCAACGTGCCCAATAGTACCAATATTTACGTGAGGCTTACTCCTATCAAATTTTTCTTTTGCCATCGATTTCTCCTTATTATTATTACTTAAATGTTATTTCAAACTATACGGATTCAAGAGATTTTTTATTTTGCGTTTTCTCTATAATTTCATCCGCAACATTTTTTGGTACTTGTGCATAATGAGAAAACTGCATTGTATATATTGCTCTACCTTGAGTCATCGACCGGATTGTGGTCGCATACCCAAACATTTCGGAAAGCGGCACTTGCGCTTTTATTACTTGTGCGTCTTTCCTTGCATTAAATCCTAAAATTTTTCCTCTTCTTGAATTCAAGTCGCCCATTACATCGCCCATGTATTCTTCGGGGGTTGTAACTTCAATATCCATAATCGGCTCAAGAAGAACGGGATTGGCTTTTAATGCGCCGTTTCTGAATGCCATTGAGCCTGCAACTTTAAACGAGAGTTCATCGGAATCAACATCATGATACGAACCGTCGTACAATTTCACTTTAACGTCAACAACTTGATAACCGGCAATCACGCCGTTTCTCATCGCTTCTTGAACTCCGTTAGATACCGCCGGGATATATTCTTTCGGGATTGCACCTCCGACGATAGCATTTTCAAATTCGTAACCTTTGCCGGGTTCATTCGGTGAAATCTCCAACCAAACGTGTCCGTATTTACCACGGCCTCCGGATTGTTTAACGAATTTGCCTTCCGCTTGCACGGTTTTGGTTATCGTTTCGCGATAAGCTACTTGAGGCTTACCTATATTTGCATCAACCTTGAATTCCCTTTTCATTCTATCGACCAAAATTTCCAGATGCAATTCACCCATACCGGAAATGAGCGTTTGGTTTGTCTCTTCATCCACTTTTACTTTGAACGTCGGATCTTCATCGGATAATTTTTGCAGCGCTTCCGATAATTTATCTTGATCGGCTTTGGTTTTGGGCTCAATTGCAATTTGAATCACCGGTTCCGGGAAAGCCATTCTTTCAAGCACTATCGGATCATCTTCCGTACATAGTGTATCTCCGGTTCTCGTATGTTTCAATCCAACAATTGCACAAATGTCGCCTGCTCTTACTTCTTCCATTTCTTCACGGTGATTGGCATGCATCAATAAAACGCGCCCAACTCTTTCTTTTTTATTCGAGACCGAATTGTATACGTACGAACCTGCTTTTAATGTACCGCTGTAAACTCTAACATAGGTCAATCTTCCAACAAACGGATCGGTCATAATTTTAAATGCCAAAGCTGTGAATTTTTCAGCCGGATCAATTTTCCTGGTAACGGTATCGTTTTTATGCGCATGGTGAGCAACAAGATCGCCCATATCCAACGGAGAAGGCAAAAACTCGACCACTCCGTCCAACAATTTTTGCACGCCTTTGTTCTTAAATGCAGAGCCACAAATAACCGGCACAATTTTGAGCTGAATTGTTGCTTCGCGCAAAACATTTTTAATTTCTTCTTCGGTAATTTCTTCACCCTCAAGATATTTTTCAAGCAGGGTGTCGTCTACATCGGAGACCGCTTCCAGCATAATTGTGCGGTGCTTTTCAGCCAAAGGAAGCAAATCGGCCGGAATTTCGATATCTTCGTAGGTAGCGCCAAGGGTTTCATCGTGATACATCCGGGCTTTCATTGTTATCAAATCTATAACGCCTGCAAACATATCCCCTTCGCCAATAGGCAACGTAATAGGAATTGCATTAGCGCCCAATCTATCTTTCATCATCTGCACGGCATTAAAGAAATCGGCTCCAACCCTATCCATTTTGTTTACGAAAGCAATTCTCGGCACTTTATATTTATCGGCTTGTCTCCAGACCGTTTCTGATTGCGGTTCAACGCCGCCAACGGCACAGAACAAAGCGATAGCGCCATCCAGTACACGAAGTGATCTTTCAACCTCAACCGTAAAATCCACGTGTCCGGGTGTGTCGATAATATTTATCAAGTGATCTTTCCAGAAAGCAGTTGTAGCGGCACTTGTAATTGTTATACCGCGTTCCTTTTCTTGTTCCATCCAGTCCATCGTAGCCGCACCGTCATGAACTTCACCCAATCTGTGCACTCTGCCGGTGTAATACAAAATCCTTTCGGTCGTAGTGGTTTTACCGGCATCAATGTGCGCCATTATACCGATATTCCGGACTTTACTTATGTCAACTCTTTTTTTAGCCATTTATAATTTTATTTCCTTACCATTTAAAGTGAGCAAAAGCTTTATTGGCTTCAGCCATTCTATGAACATCGTCCTTTTTCTTAACGGAAGGACCTTCACCGTTTGCAGCTGCCGTAATTTCAGCCGCCAATCTTAAAGCCATCGATTTATCTTTCCGTTCCCTTGCATAATTTCTTAACCATCTCAGTGCCAGAGCTATTCTTCTTTCCGCTCTAACTTCCATCGGGACTTGATAAGTAGCACCTCCAACTCTTCTACTACGCACTTCCACCAACGGTTGAACATTTTGCACTGCTTTGTTAAAAACTTCCAAAGCCGGTTTTTTAGTTCTTTTTTCAATTATGTCGAAAGCTTCGTAAAGTGCTTTTCGTGCAATCGATTTTTTACCGTCCCACATTATATAATTAATGAATTTTGCCACCAAAACGTCATTGTATTTGGGATCGGGTTTGATATACCTTTTTTCTGCTCTTCGTTTTCTCATAATTTAATTCTTATTTTTTAGGTCTTTTAGTACCGTATTTAGATCTTGCCTTTTTTCTGTCTTCAACGCCGCTGGTATCCAACGTACCTCTGATTATGTGGTAGCGAACACCCGGCAAATCTTTAATTCTGCCGCCACGGATAAGGACGATTGAGTGCTCCTGCAAATTGTGTCCTTCGCCCGGGATATAAGCTGTTACTTCTATACCGTTAGTTAACCTAACTCTGGCAACCTTTCTAAGTGCCGAATTAGGTTTTTTAGGTGTAGTTGTGTAAACACGTGTGCATACCCCTCTTTTTTGCGGACAAGCTTCTAAAGCCGGAGCTTTATTTTTAGCTTTAATTTGCTTGCGTCCTTTCCTGACCAACTGGTTTATTGTTGGCAATTATTCTCCTCCAAAAAACTATTTAAATTAAAATTCAGACTCAAAATTTAGAAAGATATATAAATAAAAGCAAGCTATTCAAAACAATTTTTGACAATTAAACAGCTTTATTTTCTTCTTTTACCTCTTCATCCGATTGAGCTTCTTCTTCTTTTTGTTCTTCCACTTCCAAAATGATTTTTTCGTACTTGCGCAACCCGGTTCCAGCCGGAATAAGGTGACCCATAACCACATTTTCTTTCAAGCCGGTCAAGTTATCAACTTTAGCTGCAATAGCCGCATTTGCCAATACTTTCGTTGTTTCCTGGAAGGATGCAGCCGAAATAAAGCTTTCGGTTGAAAGAGCGGCTTGAGTGATACCCAACAATACGTTCCCGAATGTAGCCGGTTCGGCATTTCTAACCACCGGAACGGTTTTCCCAACTTTCTCAAATTCGGATTTGATTTCACGGTATTTGGATTTGGAAATCATTTCACCTTCTTTGAATTTGGAATCACCGGGTTCTTCGATAACCACCATATTTCTCAATCTTGCGTTTTCCTGGAACAATTTGTTTCTGTCAACGTAATCTTCTTCAATAAAGTTGGTATCGCCCGAAGAAATTATTCGTAATTTCTGTAACATTTGTTTTACGATTATTTCAATGTGCTTATCATTAATTTTCACACCTTGCAACCTGTAAACATCCTGGATTTCATTAACAAGATATTCTTGCACCGCATTGGTTCCTTTAATTTTCAATATATCGTGAGGATTAATCGGACCGTCGGTAATTTTCTCACCGGCTGGAATTTCGTCTCCTTCTTGTACGAGGACGTGTTTTCCGTAAGGTACATTGTAGACTTTTTTAAATTCACCGTCTTCCGATTCGACTATAATTTCCCTCGAGCCTTTTTTACGGGCACCAAATTTAACCGTACCGTCAATTTCAGAAACAATTGCGGGATCGTGAGGAGCTCTTGCTTCAAACAATTCAGTTACTCTGGGCAAACCGCCGGTGATATCCCTCGATTTACTTGTTTGTTTGGAAATTTTGGCTAAAGTGGTACCGGCGGAAATCACTTCACCTTCTTCCACCGCCAAATATGCGCCAATCGGTAAAGGAAATACTTTTTCCTCTCCGTCTTCACTGCGGATTACGATGCTTGGTGTAAGATTTTTATCCTTTGATTCAATTACCACTTTTTGTACGTGGCCCGTTTGTTCATCGGCTTCTTGTTTTATGGTAACGTTATCGATAAAGTCTTTAAAATAAACTCGTCCGCCAACTTCGGTAAGGATAATTGCATTGTACGGATCGTGGTTGTACAAAGGTTGACCTTTTTTGATTTTTTGTCCATCTTCCACCAACAATTCGGCGCCGTAAGGAATTTCATATTTTTTAATTTGTCTGTTATCCTCATCGAAAATACCTATGGAACCCCTTCTGCCGGTTACAACTTTTATTTTTCCTCTGAAATCTTCTTTTTCAACAAAATTGATTTTATCGTATTTCACGGTTCCATCAACATTGGTTTCAACTTGCGATTGACTTGCAATACGCGAGGAAGTACCACCAAGGTGGAAAGTACGGAGTGTAAGCTGGGTACCGGGTTCACCAATCGACTGGGCGGCAATAATTCCAACCGCTTCACCGATTTCCACCAATTTACCGGTTGTAAGGTTCCGTCCGTAACATTTTGCACATACACCGCGTTCGGCTTCGCAAGTCAGAACCGTGCGGATATAAACAGAATCTATGTTCGCTTCATCAATTCTATCGGCAATTTCTTCGGAAATGAGCTCACCGGCTCCAATAATCAATTCATCTGTTCTCGGATCGTAAACGTCGTCTTGGGCTACGCGTCCGGTAATTCTTTCCGCCAACGGTTCCCTTTCAAGCTCAACGTCTTTCAATGCGGAAACATAAACACCTCTGATTGTACCGCAATCTTTTTCTGTAATGATAACATCTTGTGCCACGTCTGTCAATCTTCTTGTTAAATATCCGGCATCAGCTGTTTTCAATGCCGTATCCGCCAAACCTTTACGGGCACCGTGAGTGGAGATAAAATATTCAAGTACGGAAAGTCCTTCTTTGAAGTTTGCAACAATCGGGTTTTCAATAATTTCACCGGACTGTCCGCTCAAGCTTTTTTGCGGTTTCATCATCAATCCACGCATACCCGCCAATTGTCTTACCTGCTCTTGAGAGCCTCTAGCGCCGGAGTCCACCATCATGTGAAGTGAATTAAAACCGTTTTTGTCTTTTTTCAATTTTTCCATTAACGATTTACTGACGTTATTGGTTGTATGCGTCCAAACGTCTATAATTTTGTTATAACGTTCGGCATCGGTAATTAAGCCTTGCTCGTGTTCGTTTAGAATTTGTGCAACTTTTTTATTCGATTCTTCTATCAATTTGGTTTTTTCATCGGGAACGAGCATATCGCTGAAGCTAATTGAAATACCGGCTGCCGTTGCATAGCGGTAACCCAAAGCTTTGAGGTCATCCAAAAATTTCGCGGTTACTTCATTGCCCAATTTGATAAACATCTTATAGATGAATCCGCTAAAGACTTTTTTAATCAACAATTCATTATAAAAGCCCATTTCTTTTGGAACAATTCTGTTGAAGATAACACGGCCTGTGGTGGTTTCAATCATCTTACCGTCAATTTTAACTTTTATTTTTGCATGCAAATCCACCACTTTAGCATCATAAGCAATCAAAACTTCTTCTTGATCATTAAATACCATGCCTTCGCCTTTTGCGCCGGGCAATACTTTCGTTAAATAGTAGCAACCCAAAATGATATCTTGGGTTGGCACAACAATGGGGCTACCGTTTTGCGGTGATAAAATGTTATGGCTCGAAAGCATTAACAAAGCGGCTTCGAGTTGTGCTTCGTAAGACAACGGAACATGTACAGCCATTTGGTCACCGTCAAAATCCGCATTGAATGCGGTACAAACCATCGGGTGAAGTTGTATTGCTTTTCCGTCAATCAATTTCGGTTGGAATGCCTGAATACCCAAACGGTGCAGCGTAGGCGCACGGTTCAGCAGTACCGGATGGCTGTCAATCAATTTTTCAAGAATGTCCCAAATAACCGGTTCTTTTCTATCAACAGCTTTTCTTGCACTTTTTACCGTTTTATAGTATCCACGGTCGATTAATTTTCTAACTATAAAAGGTTTAAACAATTCCACCGCCATATCTTTCGGCAGACCGCATTCATGAAGTTTGAGTTCCGGTCCAACCACAATCACCGAACGGCCGGAGTAATCGACTCTTTTACCGAGAAGATTTTGTCGGAAACGTCCTTGTTTACCTTTCAGCATATCGCTCAATGATTTCAAAGGTCTGTTTCCATCGCTTCTTACGGCGGTTGTCCGTCTCGAATTATCGAATAACGCATCTACAGCTTCTTGAAGCATTCTTTTTTCGTTTCTAAGAATCACTTCCGGAGCTTTAATATCGATCAATCTTCTTAAACGGTTATTTCTGATAATTACACGTCTATACAAATCATTCAAGTCGCTGGTGGCAAATCTGCCGCCTTCCAACGGAACAAGCGGTCTCAATTCGGGCGGAATAACGGGAATAATGCTCATCACCATCCATTCGGGTCTGTTTTCAACTTTACCTTCGCGCGGGCGGAATGCTTCGAGAACTCTCAGGCGTTTCAGCAAATCGTTTCTTTTTTGTTGGGAGTTTTCGTGTTTCAGTCTTGCTTTCAATTCTTTGAATGTTGCTTCGATATCAATTTGTTTCAGTAATTCCCTTACGCCGTCGCCACCAATTTTAGCAATAAATTTTTTCGGATCGTCGTCGTCAAGCGAATCGTTTTCGAAAGGAAGAGAGCTGAGAATTTCAAAATATTGGTCTTCTGAAATAAGGTCTTTCTTATTTAACCCTGTGGTACCGGGATTAATAACAACGTAAGATTCGTAATAGATAATTTTTTCCAGCTCTTTTGTAGTCATCCCGATAATGTTACCGATTTTCGACGGAAGAGCTTTGAAAAACCAAATATGAACGATAGGCACTGCAAGCGAAATATGCCCCATTCTTTCCCTTCTAACACTTTTCAGCGTTACTTCAACACCGCATCTATCGCAAACAATTCCTTTGTAACGAATTCCTTTGTACTTTCCGCAAGCGCACTCCCAGTCTTTTACCGGACCGAAAATCTTTTCACAGAAAAGTCCGTCTTTTTCGGGGCGGAAAGA
>JALSTB010000141.1 GCA_026983955.1 Melioribacteraceae bacterium | reverse complement strand
ACCGTTTGGCTTGATAAATTCAGAATCCATGACTTACCTATAATAGCAAAAAACGGATTCCGGGTGATTTTTTTTCATACACCATGGGAAAGCGACGCCGATCACCCTAAATCGGATTATAAACCGGGCAGCGGTTGTTGGGGTTCGGCCAATGCACCTTGGAATTTCAATACAAGTCCGTCAATCGGCGGCGCTCAAGCTATGAAGAACCTTATTACACGCGCACATGAATTGGGTGTTAAAATTGTTCTCTGGTCATCTCCCGGGCATTTATCGAATTCTTCACCTGAATTCCAGAATCATCCGGAATGGATAAAATGGCGTGACTACGGTGTACCCGAAGATTTTGATTGGGGCGACGTTACAGGAACCAACCAATTCGGCGGGTATTTCGATTATGCTATTCAATCATACATCAGCACACACGATAATTTAAAGTACGACGGAATTTGGCAAGATTCCTTCCTAACATTCGGGGTGCTTCCGGATTACAAAATGACCCAACCAACTCCTACTTTAAGCAAATCACTTGAAATGCAACAAGCTTTCTGGCAACTGGGAATGACCGAAGTGTACATCGAAGGATGCGGTCCGTTAGGTTTTTCTACCGGCGGTTTCGGGAAACACGAGCCACCGACCCCACCAGACCTCGACAGCATCCGTGGTAAAGAATATGGACTGTATCATTATGTAGCCGATGCTTACCCCAAGGGCGATTCTTATTATAAAGCTCTTGCTTCCGGAGGCGTAATCGGCGTTGCAAGTTTGGAAGAATTTAATAAATTAGTAGACACTGCATTAATCAGGCGCGCAAATTTCGATTACCTCGAAGTAATGGACAAAATGGAAAAACGCAGACTTATCGCTTCTGGTGATACGTTGCTGGGTGTAGAATGGACCAATAGTAGCAACGGGGATGTAGTGTTATTCGCATTTAATTCTTTTACATACCCTTCAAGCGGTAATTCAATGGCTAAAGATGTAACAACCGGCGATATATTTCCAGTTAACGGAACTTTAACGACCATTCCCTACCATACCTTTTTGTTGGGAAATTCAATATCAGGAATAAGCGACGGAACCAATCCAAAATTCGAACTGAATCAAAATTATCCCAACCCATTTAATCAGTCAACTGTAATTAAATACACAATTCCAAAAAGGGAATTGATTCAGTTAAAAGTTTATGATATGTTAGGGAGGCAAGTAAAAATTTTAGTGGATGAAATTCAAGATCCGGGAAATTATACAATCAATGTTGACGCTTCGTCTTTAGCTAGTGGAGTATATTTTTACAGGATTCACGGCAAAACTTTTGAAAAAGTGAAGAAAATGATTTTGTTAAAATAAAGAATATTAAATTTTTACAATTCCAAATTATGAGTAGTAAAATTAAAAAAGCTCTGATTCTCGGTTCAGGAGCATTAAAAATCGGGGAAGCGGGCGAGTTCGATTACTCCGGTTCCCAAGCTCTTAAAGCATTGAAGGAAGAAAACATTTTCACCGTTCTGGTAAATCCGAACATTGCAACGGTACAAACCTCCGAAGGAGTAGCTGACAAAGTATATTTTCTGCCTGTAACCCCATACTTTGTAGAAAAGATTATTGAAAAAGAAAGACCGGACGGAATACTTCTTTCTTTCGGGGGACAAACGGCATTAAATTGCGGAATCGAGCTCTTCAAAACCGGAGTATTTGAAAAATATAACGTTAAAGTACTTGGCACGCCAGTTCAAACCATAATCGATACCGAAGACCGCGATATATTTGTTAAAAGATTGGCGGAAATAAATATACTTACCCCGAAAAGCATAGCGGCCACCAATCTGAAAGAAGCTGTGAACGCTGCTGCGGAATTGGGCTTTCCCGTAATAATACGTTCGGCTTATTCGCTTGGAGGGCTTGGCAGCGGTTTTGCAACCAATGAAGAGGAATTGATTAATTTGGCTAGCAAATCCCTTTCTTATTCCAAACAAATTTTAATTGAAGAATCTTTAAAAGGTTGGAAAGAAGTTGAGTACGAAGTCGTGCGCGACCAATATGATAACTGCATAACTGTATGCAACATGGAAAATCTCGATCCGCTTGGTATTCACACCGGTGAAAGCATAGTTGTTGCACCATCGCAAACCCTTACTAATACCGAATACCATAAACTTCGTGAAATTTCAATTAAAATTATTAAACATTTGGGTATTGTCGGTGAATTTAATGTTCAATTTGCACTAGATCCCAACTCGGAAAACTACAGGGTAATTGAAGTGAATGCCCGCCTTTCCCGTTCAAGCGCTTTGGCATCGAAAGCCACGGGATATCCGCTTGCTTTTGTTGCTGCAAAGCTCGGCTTGGGTTATGCCCTGCACGAACTTAAAAATTCGGTAACAAAAAACACATCGGCATTTTTTGAACCGGCACTCGATTATGTTGTTTGCAAACTTCCCCGTTGGGACTTAAGTAAATTCGAAGGTGTTTCCGAGCAAATCGGCAGCAGCATGAAAAGCGTTGGAGAGGTAATGTCTATAGGACGTTCTTTTGAAGAAGCAATTCAAAAAGGAATCAGAATGCTTGGGCAGGGAATGCACGGACTGGTCGCCAACAGCGGAATTCACTTTAGCGACTTGGAGTTTGAGCTCCAAAATCCAACCGATCGACGGATTTTTGCGCTGGCGGAAGCGCTCGAAAAGGGATACACAACAGACAAATTATATGAATTGACAAAAATAGACAAATGGTTTTTATCAAAACTTAAAGCAATTGTTGGTTTGAGCAATGAATTAAAATCATACGATTCCCTTTCATCGTTGCCGGACGATCTTCTGTTGAAGGCTAAACAATCCGGCTTTTCCGATTTCCAAATTGCACGCTTGGTATTGAAAAGTTCCGGCAGCAACATTGAAACCGGCTTATTAAAAGTGAGGCAACACAGAAAATCAAAAGGGATTTTACCGGTTGTAAAAAAAATAGATACTTTTGCGGCGGAATTTCCCGCGGAAACAAATTATCTTTATCTCACTTACAACGGCACTGAGAGTGACAAGTTGCCCGAAGATAACAGAAATACGGTTATAGTTTTGGGTTCCGGAGCATACCGGATTGGCAGCAGCGTTGAGTTCGATTGGTGTGGCGTGAGTGCTTTAAATACAATCCGTAAAAACGGATTACAATCGGTTGTTATCAACTTTAATCCGGAAACCGTCAGCACCGATTACGACGTAAGCGATAAATTGTATTTCGAGGAACTAACGTTCGAAAGGGTTTTGGATATTATCGAACTCGAAAATCCGTTAGGAGTTATACTATCAACCGGCGGGCAAATTCCGAATAATCTTGCCATCCGTTTGAGCAAACAAAACGTACCGATTTTAGGTACGCCTGCCGGATCGATAGACCGGGCTGAAAACCGGCACAAATTTTCACAAATGCTTGACGATTTAAAAATAGACCAACCGGCATGGAAAGAGTTAACCAGCATCGATGCGATTTACAGATTTATCGATTCAGTCGGATATCCGGTGTTAATAAGACCGTCTTACGTTCTTTCCGGTGCTGCTATGAATGTAGTTTCCAATAATGAAGAACTGAAGCATTTCCTCGAACTGGCGCGCAAAGTATCTAAAAAACATCCTGTTGTTGTTTCCGAATTTATTGAAAATGCTAAAGAAATTGAAATCGATGCGATTGCACGCAAAGGCGAAATTGTAGTTTACGCGATTAACGAACACGTTGAATTCGCCGGCGTTCATTCGGGCGACGCCACAATGGTTTTTCCGCCACAAAAGATATATTTTGAAACGGTAAGAAGAATTAAAAAGATTACACGGCAAATAGCAAAAGAGCTGGAAATTACGGGACCTTTTAACATTCAATTTCTGGCTAAAGACAACGATGTAAAAGTAATCGAATGTAACTTGCGTGCTTCACGCAGTTTGCCCTTTGTTTCAAAAGTACTTAAAACTAATTTTATTGAAATTGCAACCGATATAATGTTAAATAAAAACGTGGAACCACCCTCAAAATCTTTGTTCGATTTGGATTATATTGGTGTAAAAGCGCCGCAGTTTTCTTTTGCACGTTTGCAGAAAGCCGATCCGATTCTTGGAGTCGATATGTCGTCTACCGGCGAAGTCGGCTGCCTTGGCGACGATTTTTACGAAGCGCTTCTTAAAGCAATGCTCTCGGTCGGTTACGAAATTCCACGCAAAAATATCTTGCTTTCCACCGGACCCGTTGAGGCAAAGGCGGAATTGCTCGAAAGTGCAAAATTATTGGTCGAAAAAAATTATAACTTATTTGCAACGGAGGGTACTTACAAATTCTTAACCGGCAATGGAATTAACGCCACACTTTTACATTGGCCGTCCGAAAACAAACAACCGAACACATTGGAGTATATACGGAACAAGAAAATAGATTTGGTTATCAACATTCCCAAAAACCTTTCCAAAAATGAACTGGATAACGATTACACGATAAGACGGAATGCGGTCGATTTTAACATCCCTTTGATAACAAATGCAAGATTGGCAAGGGCATTCGTCACGGCATTTTGTACGAAATCCTTAAACGATATTGAAATTAAAAGCTGGGACGAATATCATTGATTGATTATTTGCCGCTTACTTCCGCTCTTACCCGGACTTTCCCGTTCCCCTTGAATAACAATGTTACTTCACCTGCGTCGCCTGGTTTCAAATCTTTTGTTAAACCCACAAGCATTATATGAAAACCGCCCGGTTTAAATTCAAGTTTTGAACGGGCGGGAATTTCAACAAACTCCACGTGTCTCATTCCTTTCATATTATTTCCCTTTTCATACGTTTCGTGTATTTGAACTACTTTAGCCAAATCAGATTTAACATCGTACAAAGTATCGTTTCTGTCCGTGTTGTTATAAATTTCAAAATACAGGGCCGAATTTCTGTTAAGCGCACCCGGGCGGAACCACGGATTTTTAATTATCAAACCTTCACCGGAATCCAGTGGTTCTGTCTTTTTTTCTTTTCCGCAACCATAAAGAGTTATAATCATTAAAATAATAACGGTTAAAAATATTTTATTCTTCATCTACAAGTTCCTTGATATCTGTTAATATTTCATTTATATCAATTTTACTTCCGGGATAATTCTTCCGCAAATTACCTTTCCTGTCAAGTAACGATATTCTGTCTGTATGAACATAATAATACTGCACTTTATTGTTTGGCAAATAAATCGTATCGGCTTGAACGGCAAGAACATTAAACTCATCCAATAATTTTTTTATTACCGGTTTTGTTCCCGTGCACAATTGCCAGTTTGTTAAATCCAAATTCCTGACTTCGGCAAATTTTTTGAGAACGGACGGCTTGTCAATTTCCGGATCGAAACTTATGGAAAGAAACTGAACCTTGTCGTTAATTTTTTCCTTCTTTAATTCTTCTTGTATCAAGTGCATGTTGTTTGTTGTAAGCGGACAAATATCCGGACAATTTGTAAAGATGAATCCTACAACCTGAATTTTACCCTTAAAATCTTTCGGAAAAATTACATTAACACTGTCTTGGTTAATAAGATCGTAGTTGCTTATTTCTTCATCCAAAGGCAAATTTTCCATGCATCCGAAAATTGAAAAAACCAAAAGTACGGCTACAATCAAGTTCTTCATAATTAATTCCTTTCTGCGGAACCGAAATTTATTGTTTTAGTTGTAAACTTTGTTAAAATTACACTAACAAAAATAGAACGTTTTTTTATGAAGACAAAGTACATAATATTTGCCATAATTTTATTTACCTCTTTTGAATTTTCAAGTGGATATAATAAAAAATTAAACTTAAAAGCTGGAACAAAAATTGCCGAACCATTTGTAATTAAAGATAAATCCGGCAAATGGAGCGGAATAACAATCGAACTGTGGGAAAACATTGCAGATTCGTTGAATGCCGGCTACTCATTTCAAGAATACGATTTAAGCGGTTTACTCGATGCAGTAGAAACCGGAAATGTTGATATTGCCGTAGCTCCATTAACAATTACCGCTTCGCGCGAGAAAAATCTTGATTTTTCCCATCCTTATTTTATTAGTGGTCTGGGTATCGCAACAAGAATAAAAGAATCCAATGTATTGATGAAGGTGTTGGACAGATTTCTTTCATACGATTTTCTAAGAATCGTTTTCTTTTTGTTGCTTTTATTGTTTTTAGTCGGTTTTATTACTTGGATTTTCGAGAGAAAGAAAAATGCGGAACAGTTCGGCGATGGCAAAACAAAAGGGCTTGGTTCAAGTTTCTGGTGGGCCGCCGTAACAATGACCACGGTTGGATACGGCGATAAAGTTCCCAAAACCGCTGGTGGAAGAATCATCGGTTTAATTTGGATGTTTGCAGGTCTGATTATCATTTCGAGTTTTACCGCCGCTATTGCTTCCGCTCTTACGGTTACGCAGCTGGAATCGCAAATACAAGGATTATCGGACCTGTATAATGCCCGTGTTGGTACCGTTGCCGCATCCTCAAGTATCGACTACTTGAATGGAAAGAATATCCGTCATATCACATACCCTTCCGTAACCGACGCGATTGAAGCATTATCTTCAAATAAAATTGATGCCGTGGTTTACGATTCGCCAATTCTGAAATATAAAATTATCAAACTCGATAAAACCGGTACGCTCAAGGTATTGCCCGTTACTCTCGACCCGCTTTATTACGGATTTGCCTTGCCGCAAAACAGCAAAGTACGGGAAAAGCTGAACAGGGTATTGTTAAACGAAATTGTTTCGCAAAGATGGAAAAAGATATTGAAAAATTATTTGGGAGAAGTGGAATAAAAAATGAAAAAGGGCGATATAATTGAACTTGAAATCGAATCATACGCATTTGAAGGAAAAGGGATTGCAAGAATTAACAAATCGGAATTAAACCATGTAAGTAATTCCATCGATAAAAAATATGTTATTTTCGTACCGCATGCTTACCCGGGCGATATTGTAAAAGCTAAAATTTTAAGATTAAAAAAATCTTACGGTGAAGCAAAACTCGAAGAAATTATAAAACCCGCTGAGGGCAGAATTGAACCGGAATGCAGATATTTCGGAGTGTGCGGAGGATGCAAGCAACAAGATTTGGATTACACCTTGCAGTTGAAATACAAGGAAGAGCAAGTAATTGATGTGTTTAACCGGCTCGGCGGATTTAAAAATTTTGACGTTGAACCGATATTGGCATCGGAAAAAATTTTCTTTTACCGTAACAAGATGGAATTTTCTTTCTCGGAAAAACGCTGGCTAACCCCCGATGAAATCAAGTCCGGCGAAAACATAGACTCTTACTTTGCTCTGGGTCTGCATATTCCGCGGATGTTTGATAAAGTTTTGGATATTGACGAATGTTTTTTGCAATCGCCTGAAAGCAACAAAATATTGAACGTTACACGGGATTTTTTCAAAACCAGAAAAACACCGGTTTATTCCACCAAAACCCACACAGGATATCTTCGCAATTTGGTTATCCGGAATTCGGCACACACAAAAGACTTGATGGTTAATCTTGTTACTTCGGAAGAAGATGACAAATTGATGCGGGAATACAGCGATACATTAAAAGATAAAATTCCGGAAATTACAACAATAATTAACAATATAAATTTAAAGAAATCTCAAGTAGCCGTTGGTGATTATGAAAAAGTTTATTACGGAGACGGTTTTATTTTCGATAAAATAGGGAAATATAGATACAGAATCAGTGCAAATTCATTTTTTCAAACAAATACATTACAAGCGGAAAAACTGTACGGCGTTGCGGCAGGCTTTGCGGAATTTTCGGGAAACGAAACTGTTTACGATTTATACTCCGGCGCGGGAACCATAACCATTTTTATTTCGGAGTTCGTTAAAAAAGTGTACGGTTTCGAATCGGTTCAATCCGCCGTTGATGATGCAAACATTAATTGCAAATTAAACAATATTAGTAATACGGAATTTGTTTTGGCGGATTTGAATAAATCATTTCTTCCGGTAATTAGGGATTTGCAGATTGAACATCCGGATGTAGTGATTGCCGACCCGCCGAGAAGCGGAATGAATCCGAAAACGGTTAACGACATCTTAAAGCTCTCACCTTCAAAAATTGTTTATATCAGTTGCAATCCGGCTACACAAGCAAGGGATATCAATTTGTTGGCGGAAGGCGGATACAAACTGGTAAAAATAAAACCGGTGGATATGTTTCCGCAAACATATCATATTGAAAATGTGGCGTTGTTGATTAAATAAGAAATGCCGGAAGCGATTTATTCGGTTCCCACTTCGTAAGGATAATTTCTGATATTTTCTTCAAAAAAATCGTACTTGCTGAACTCCGACCGGAAATAAATGGTATCCAGATTGTTTAATTTCACCAACCCGGTTATTTCCCAACTATCGAAATACTTGCTCATCATAGCGTGAGCGCCGAACTTTACAAATTTGGCATCATATCCAAGAAGATTCAAATACGCAGTAATATATGCACTTCTTTGTCCGTTATA
>JALSTB010000140.1 GCA_026983955.1 Melioribacteraceae bacterium | reverse complement strand
TTTTTCCGCCAGCGATGCAGTTTTGGGCGGTTCAATTATTCCGGAATCGATATACGTGAGTTCGTTATTACGAAAAGCGATTATTCCGTAACCTGTAAACTTCGTGCCGGGATCAATTCCTAAAATAGTCATAATTTAATTTCTTACCAATTATATTATATAAATTTAAATCAGCAATATCCAGCTAAGCGGAACAAAAATAATTTTGTTTCGCTCGTCAAACTTTAAGCCGGTTATTTTGGAATTAATTATCAATCCGTAACGGTAATTACCAAAAGATTTAATTTGCGAGATGTTTTTTTTATTAATTCCTATTTCCAACAGCATGGGTTTTGTATTGGTTTCTATAATAAAATCGGTGTTCTTAGTTTTACCATATCCGAATGTTGCAACACCTTCGGGAAGTATATTTTTTAAATACATTGCCAAGATATCTTCGTATAACTTAGCTTTTAGTGTCGTGTCAAACTTTTCACCGTAAATCCTCGAAAACAAAGCCCGTCTTAAAGAAGGCGACATAAAAAAAGCTTTTTTGGTTTTGCCTGTTCTCGAACGTGCGCCGCCATGTGGCAAAAAGACATTTAATATTTCCGCATTGTTTAATATACCGATAAATTTTTCAACTTTTTTTTGGGAAATATTAAAATCTCCGGCTAAAGATTCATAATTTATTTCATCACTCAATGCAAGCCGGAACAAAAGTCTGTTGAAAACATTATAAACTTCCATGTTCATCTCCGGAATGTCTTTCAACATTATTCTGTCGAACAATGCGAGAATCCTATCCATAATAATTGTTTTGTTCCGGATCGGGAGAAACCGTGCAATGTTGTGGAAACTTACATATTCGTCAATTAACGAATTTATGTCTTTTCCGATTATTCCAGCGGATTTCGTCAAATAAGAGGTAATTTCCTTTGTTTTGCTTTCCAGAATTTCTTTTACTTCACTATAATCAACGGAATAAAAAAAAGCGGTCTTCAGAATTGAAGCCAATCCTTTTACCGGAAAAATTATAGATTTGGTATTTTCCAACCATGATTTTGCAAGAATGAATTCGGAGAATTTAAATGGGAATATTTTCATTAAAGTCCACCTCGATGCAAGGTCGGGGCTTTCGTGAAGCAATAAAGCAGAACTTCCCGTTGTTAATATGAATATCTTTTTTCCTCTTTCATATAAAATTTTCAAATCCCTTTGCCATTCCCGGGCTTCGTGAACCTCGTCTATCATTAATAATATTCTTTCAGTCAGTTCGTTTAATGTGCATCCGAAAATTTCTTTTTCCAAAACATTTATCACATCAAATAAAGAAGAATTCAATCTGTTCAAATCATCAACGCTGATGAAATAAATTTCTTTTGTATGATTATTAAAAACATAATTAGCAGTTTGCCACATTAAGGTGGTTTTTCCTACTCCGCGCAAACCGGAAAGGGCAATCATCCGCGGCTGCGCACCATGTGTGAAAAAATCTTTTGTATATTTTTTCAGTAGAACAAATGCGTTACGTTGGGGCAGTTTTTGGTTTCGTTCATCTTCAATTTCTGCTGATAAACGTTTCTTGGAAACCCGGTTCGCAACAATATAGTCTTTTAATTGTCCCATTCTGTTAAACGCAACATTGATAAAAAGCGGGATTTACTTTATTCTTCAACAAAATCGGCATTGGTATAAACATTTTGAACGTCATCATTGTCTTCGAGAGCATCGATAAGCTTCATTGCCTTTTCTGCGGTTTCCCCGCTAACGGAAACGGAATTTTTGGCAATCCATTGCAGAGAGGCGTTTTCAATTTCCAAATTTGCTTCTTGCACCGCTTTTCTCACGGTTTCAAAATCTTCCACTGCAGTTG
>JALSTB010000139.1 GCA_026983955.1 Melioribacteraceae bacterium | reverse complement strand
ATTAACAACACATTTCTAAAAATATAAAATTGAAGAATAATTACTTAAAATACTTAATAAGTAGATTAATTAATTTTTGTTTGTTTTTCGTATAAGGCGGGTAAAAAAGTTTAAGTGGACTGAATTTATGGTGTTTCAGAATTGCCCGCCTGTTCGAAAAAGTTTCGAATCCGTAAAAACCGTGTGCTGTGCCCACTCCGCTTTCTTTTATCCCTCCGAACGGTAAATTGTAATGTGAAAATTGTAAAACCAAATCGTTTATTACCACTCCGCCCGAAACGGTGTTCAACTTTATTTTATCAATTGTTTCTTTGTTCATGCTGAAAATATAAATTGCAAGAGGGGGAGTTTTAGAATTAATAATTTCAAGTACTTCGCTGGTATTGACGAAAGTAAGCACCGGTAAAATAGGTCCGAAAATTTCTTCTTCCATTAATCTTGTTTTTGTAAAATCGCCGGTCAAAATTGTGGGGGAAAAATAATTTGTGCTTTTGTCGTAAATTCCGCCGAATTCTATGTTGGCTCCCAATTTTTTCGCCTCTTCGAAATAATTTATTAACCGGTCGATGTGATTGTAATTAACAATTCTGGCAAAATCGCTTGAACTTTTTATTTCATCCGGGGAATTGCCGAAGTATTTTTTTATGTAAGAGATAAGTAAACCGATGAATTCATCCTTAATCTTTTCTTCAAGCAGGAGATAATCGGGACTTTGGCAAGTTTGCCCGCTGTTAAGAAATTTTCCCCAAGCGAGTTTTTGGGCGGCATCTTTCAAATCCGCTGAAGAATCTATAATAACGGGAGACTTCCCGCCGAGCTCCAAAGTTACCGATGTGAAATGTTCAGCTGCGGCTTTCAAGACGATTTTACCTACCGCCGTACTGCCTGTAAAGAAAATATGATCGAACGGCTTGGTTAATAAATACGAAGCAATTTCTTTATCACCTTCGAAAACTTTCACCTCGTTTCCGGGAAACAGTTCGCTCAACATTTCATTTATTAAAGCTGAAGTATTAAACGATATTTCGGAAGGTTTTACTATTACGGCATTACCCGCTGCTATTGCCGAAATCAAAGGTTCTATTGCCAGTAGAAACGGATAATTCCAAGGAGAAATTATTAACACTACACCTTTGGAAACATATTGAACGTAACCGCCCGTTGTCAGCATTGTTAATGTGCGCGCAACTTTAACCGGTTTCATCCATTTACTTAATTTCGATTTGGTTAATCTGATTTCCGCAAGTGTGTTGAAAATTTCGGTTAGGTCTATTTCGGGGTAGGGTTTGCCGAAATCTTTATGAATTGCGGCGCGGATTTTTTCCTGATTGCTCTCAATCCACTGTTCAATTTTCTCAAGGCGTTTGATCCGGTCTTCAACACCCGTATTTCTTAAATAATTTACATTATTAACTTGTGAAATAAAAACTTTATCAATTTCACTTAAAATGTTGTTTGCGGGTTGATGCAATATTTCACCGGCTTTATTCGAAATTGTGAACTTCCAGAATATTTTTCTTTTCTTTTAAATATTGATTTTTTAAATAAAAATCGATTTGTTCCGAAACATAATTATCGTTCAAACCGTTTGCCTTTGCAACCTTTTGCAACCATTCGATTTCAAACGGATGCATGTCTTTATCGGAAATAGCCACACGGATTCCGTCTTTAATGAAAATTTTGGCAATTTCTTTTCCCGAAAAAACCGGCGGTTCGTCAATTATGTATTTATTTTCAAGCAAATTATCAATCGAGGAATCTATAAATTTTTGCTCAAATCCTAAAGTTTTTCCAATATCCTGCAGCAGATGTCTTTCTTCTTCGGAAATAACAAAATCTTTCCCGATTAACAGTAACAAACCTTTGAAATAATAACTTTTGTCTTTCC
>JALSTB010000138.1 GCA_026983955.1 Melioribacteraceae bacterium | reverse complement strand
GTGTGTAACCATTGCACGGTCTTCATCAAAATTCAAAACTATTGTTGCACCCGTTTTCAATTTATCATCAATTTTTAATAATTCTATTTGAACATTTTTAGATTTAAGGCTCTCTTTAACAAGATTTCCGAAAATATCATTTCCTATTTTTCCTATGAAACCGACTTTTGCGCCAAGTGAACTTAAGTTGCTGGCAAAAATTGCCGAGGAACTTCCAAGCACCAAATCCATTTTATGCGCCAACTTCTCTTTTCCCATTTCGGGGAATGAATCGATATTGTTCAAAATCAAATCGACATTAAGCTCACCAATAACAATCACATCCATATTTTTTGAATTCATTTACGCATTCTCCGGTGCTTCTTGCGGTTCTTCATCTTCTTCTATTGCCAATAAAAACGCAGCAGCAATTGCAAATAAGATTCCCGTTACAATTACCATGTGCGGAATAACTTGATAAATTATTAACGACAATATTACCGTAATAATCGGTGCAACGGCGTTAACCATCGGACTTACAATAATAGCTTTTCCGTATCTGAATGCAAACACAAGTGTAAGCGCACCTATTGCATTCAACAATTGAATAACCGCCGTTAAATACGGTCCGGTTAATCCCCAGTTAATCGGTTGAGAAAAGTCGGTCATCATCACGGCAACTGGAATTAAAAGCAAACCGGTAATCGTCATATAGAAGAATATACTTTCACCCTTCATCGTTTTATTTGCAAATTTCATTACGAATGCCTGGAACCCCCAGGCAAGAAAAACGATTAACGAAAGTATGATCCATAAAATTCCGCTTGAATTTGCATCGTTGCCGGGTTGATAAGAAAGTAAAGGTATTGCAATCAATGCCAGTACTATTCCCAGCCAACCCCTGCCGCTTGCTTTTTCTTTTAAAAATAAAATTGATAGCAGAATTGTAATGACCGGTGAAAGCGAAATAAAAGGGAACACAAGATAAGCCGGACCGGTACGTAAAGCCTGAAAAAGAATCACTTGTCCGCCAGCCCCGGTAAATCCGATTGTTAAGCCGAGCAGTACCGAACGTTTATCGAAATCTATTTTCCAATTGATTTTTTTTAGTACGACATAAGCCGGTATCAGCATAGTAAGCGCCCAAACGGAATAACCGAGCGTTGCAGGAAATCCGGCTTTCTCGGGGATTTCGATTAATGCACCCCAAACTCCCCAAAACAGTGTGGTAACAAGCGCGTAAAACAGCCAGTGTTTACTTTTCAAATTTTCCCTCCGGTTGCGTAATGATAAACTGAAAGTACTTCCGATATTTTTGAGTTGATTAAATCTGTTGGTTTCTTTCCCGTAACACCTTCTCTTATCTGATTATATTGAACAGGCATAAATTGACTGATCAACGTATCCGGAATTTCCACTTGCGATAAGTTTTGCAGAAGCATGTTTACGGAATTGTTTACCGTTGCGTTTGTCCAGTAATATCTGATTCTGTCACTATAACTGAAAAACAAATCGGGATTTTCCGGACCCAATTCATTTTTGTAATGATTTTTCCAGTATTGCGGATTGGATTTCATTTCATTTTCCACGGTTTCAATCAATTTTGAATATTTATAATTTTTCTTGTTCTTAAACATTTCCCTTTCAATATAATATAAAGCGAACAAAGCCTCACGTAAAGCAAAAGTGAGCCAAGGTCCTACTTTTAAAATAACAAAATGATCTTCAACCATTTTTTTTAAATCGTCCGGCATTTGATAATCGGTTGAGTGCGCTTCGAAGAACAGATTATCGTAATCATTGATTTTATTAATCAATCCGGTATTCCTTTCCCGTGAATACGGTAGAATTTTCGTATGTGAAAATTCAACGCCAGGCTGCACTACAACCGCTATAACCCTTTCCCATGCTTCTTCCAGTCCACGCGAGTAAAATGCACGTTTGGAAAGTTCGATTGTTTCCTCAAGCTCTCCG
>JALSTB010000137.1 GCA_026983955.1 Melioribacteraceae bacterium | reverse complement strand
CCGTATTTACAAGTGTAGCTCCGTTTGGCATTTTGTTAAGTAAATTGTAGTTAATTGAATTTTTTGTTTTTTTGTTTGCAGGGATGTGGATCGAGACGTATTGATTGTTTGAATAAAGCTCTTCTGCAGATTCATAAACTTTTATACCTTCGGCTTCAATTTGTTCTTTTGGAATAAACGGATCGAAAGCGGAAACTTGCATACCGAAACCTTTGGCAATTTTAGCAACCAAACGACCAACGTTACCGTAAGCATGAATGCCGAGTGTTTTTCCTTTAAGTTCTGTCCCCGGTTTTCCGTTAAACATACCGCGTGCCATGTAAACCATTAGTCCTAAGGCAAGTTCTGCTACTGCATTGGAATTTTGTCCGGGTGTGTTCATTACAACAATTCCTTTTTCTGTGGCAGCATTCAAATCAACATTATCATAACCGGCTCCGGCACGAACTACTATCTTCAAATTATTTGCTGCTTCCATCACTTCTTTGGTTATTTTATCACTGCGGATTATTAGTGCATCCGCATCGGCAACTTTTTCTAACAGTTGCGATTTGTCGGTATATTTTTCAAGCAATTCCAATTCATATCCGGCTTTATCAAATATAGGTTTTATTTGTTCGATTGCTGCAGGTGCAAATGGTTTTTCGGTTGCTATTAAAACTTTCATGGTTCACCTCATTTTTTTTATTTTTAAACTTTTATAGAAAATAGTCATTGCAATGGGTTTACGACGAATCAATTTGTTTAGCTCTATAGTTCGATTGTTTCTTCCGCTTTGCGAAATTGCAATGACAAAGTTTTTAATCTTTTTTCAACATTGGTATTTTAATGTTATGTTTTTTCGCGTTGTTAATAGCACGCTCGTAACCGGCATCTGCATGTCTTATAATTCCCATACCGGGATCGTAAGTAAGAACGCGTTCCAAACGTTTTTCCGCTTCAGGCGTTCCGTCTGCAACAATTACCATTCCCGCATGTAAGGATTTACCAATACCAACACCGCCTCCGTGATGAAATGAAACCCAACTGGCGCCGCCAATTGTATTCATTAAAACATTTAGAATCGGCCAATCGGCAATAGCATCGCTACCGTCTTTCATTCCTTCGGTTTCTCTGTAGGGAGAAGCAACCGAGCCGCAATCGAGATGATCTCTTCCTATAACGATAGGAGCTTTTACTTTTCCATCGGCAACAAGTTTGTTAAATATTTTCCCCATTTTTGCACGCTCTCCGTAACCAAGCCAGCAAATGCGTGTAGGCATTCCTTGGAATTTAACTTTTTCTTGTGCAAGTTTAATCCAGCGCACCAAAGCTTTGTCTTCCGGAAAAGTTTCCATTACTGCTTTATCAGTTTCATAAATATCGTTTGGGTCACCGGAAAGTGCCGCCCAACGGAAAGGACCTTTTCCGTCATTAAATAGTGGACGAATATAAGCGGGAACAAAGCCGGGAAAATCAAAAGCATTTTCAACTCCGTTTTCTTTAGCTTCGCCGCGTATGTTGTTTCCGTAATCGAAAGTAACGGCACCTCTTTTTTGCATTTCCAACATTGCTTTTACGTGTGTTACAATAGTTGCTTTTGCTTTTTTAATATATTCTTCGGGATTGTTTTTTCTAAGAGCAAGTGCTTCTTCAAAAGTCATTCCCATTGGAACGTAACCGTTTAATGTATCGTGAGCGGAAGTTTGATCTGTAAGAACATCGGGAATAATATTTCTTTTTAATAATTCCGGTAAAATTTCTCCGGCGTTTCCAACCAATCCGACCGATAATGGTTTTTTGTTCTCTTTTGCATCAAGTACAAGTTTTATAGCGTGATTAAGGTTATCGGCAATAATATCAAGGTATGCGGTATCAATTCTTTTTTGCAAACGTTCACGGTCAACGTCAATGCCCAAGAATGCAGCTCCGTTCATTGTTGCGGCAAGCGGTTGGGCACCGCCCATTCCTCCTATTCCGGCTGTAAGCAAAA
>JALSTB010000136.1 GCA_026983955.1 Melioribacteraceae bacterium | reverse complement strand
CTACGTTCAAGATTGTTGGTATGCCCAACATAGTATTTATTGAGAGAAGGGCTGAACAAAATGTAAACGTAAAAAGTCATCGTGAGCAAAAGGAAAGTTGGTCGGGGTGATAGGATTCGAACCTACGACCTCTTCGTCCCGAACGAAGCGCGCTAGCCGGGCTGCGCCACACCCCGAAATTTTGAGATTACAAAAGTATAATACATAAACGAATATTGCAAATCTTTAAATTTTTACAAAACATTAATTCGAAAGTTTCCGGTAAAAAATTTTTACTCTGTTAACAATTTGATTATTAAATGGACTAAAATTATCAAATATAGCCCGTTGAAAATAATTTTTAGTAGATTTGTGGGGTGGTGGACTTTGGAATTAAGGTAAGAAAAAATTACTATTATATTTGGAATTATTGACTTGGGCTTATAATTCCTATTAATTTTAGAATATTTTTGTTCCAAGATTATAATTTGTTGTTGGGAATATTGTAACTTAATATATTTTATTGAGTTATGCAAGGTTTTTAATAAAATACTTTATATAATTCCATAAATTCATTATAATTAATTTGTTGATTTTCTTAAAATGGATTAATAAATGAACGTTCTTGTTACCGGTGGTGCCGGGTATATCGGTTCTCATTTTGTTAAATTTCTTCTCAAAAAAAACGTAAATGTTTCCGTAATCGATAACCTGGGAAGGGGGCACGCAGAAGCTGTTCCGGATGCAGTGGAATTTAATAAAATCGATTTGTTGGATTTTAACCGGCTGTCCGGGTATCTCTCCCATAAAAGATTTGATGCGGTAGTGCACTTTGCGGCATTTGCTTACGTAGGAGAATCGGTTGAAAACCCCGCACTTTACTACACAAATAATGTTGTCGGTAGTCTTAATTTACTTAAAGCGGCGGTGAAAACCGGAATAAAAAAAATCATTTTTTCATCAACCTGTTCGGTTTACGGAAACCCGCTCGAAGTTCCGATTTCAGAAGATGAACCTACAAAACCGATTAACCCGTACGCTGAATCAAAATTAGTCATCGAAAAGATTTTACGGGATTTTGAGACAGCTTACGGATTGAAATATGTAGCGCTTCGTTATTTTAATGCTGCCGGAGCCGATCCGGAAGGTGATACCGGCGAAAGTCACGATCCCGAGCCGCACCTTATCCCATTGGTTTTGCAAACGGCACTTGGAAAAAGGGACAAAATCTATATTTTCGGAGATGATTACGATACGCCCGACGGAACTTGCATAAGGGACTATATTCACGTAAACGACCTTGCAAAAGCCCATTATTTGGCTTTAAATTATCTCAGTGAAAATAAAAAATCGGAAATTTTTAATCTGGGGACGGGGAAAGGAAATTCCGTGAAGGAAATAATCGATACCGCTGCTAAAGTTACCGGTAAAGAAATTAAATCGGAGATAACCGGAAGAAGACCCGGAGATCCGGCTGTGCTTGTTGCCGATAACTCCAAAGCGAAAAAAGTTTTAGGCTGGCAGCCGGAATTTCATTTGGAAGATATCATATCGACTGCGTATAATTGGCATAGAAATCCAAAATTTTAAGAGGTAAATTTGAAAGTAACTTATCCGGAATTAAAGGGGTTGATTGTTTTTGAACCCGATGTTTATGGCGATGAACGCGGATACTTTTTCGAATCGTTCAACGAAAAAAGATATACCGAAGCCGGATTAAAAGTGAAATTTGTACAAGACAATATTTCAAAATCGAAATACGGAACGGTACGCGGGTTGCATTATCAAGTTGGAGAATATGCACAAGGAAAACTTTGTCAAGTGGTTTTCGGAAGAGTTTTGGATGTTGCAGTCGATATCAGATTCGGTTCACCGACATTTGGCAAGTATTTTGCAGTGGAATTATCGGAAGAAAACCACAAACAACTGTGGATTCCACCCGGTTTTGCACACGGGTTTTCCGTTTTGTCCGATATTGCAATTTTTCATTACAAATG
>JALSTB010000135.1 GCA_026983955.1 Melioribacteraceae bacterium | reverse complement strand
AGGGAAACCGGTTGGAATCCGGTGCTGCCCCGCAACTGTGAAGGACATAACCTCTTAACATTTTGCCACTGTTCGAAAATTCGAATGGGAAGGCGTTTTGAGGTGTCCGAAGCCAGGAGACCTACCGTAAACGTAATAATAAATCTACCTTCGCGGGTGAGGTAAGATTGATCGGATTAGCTTCCTTCAATTCTTCATCATATTTTCACCCACGGAGTTACGACTTTTAACCATTAACAAAAAAAAGGAGTAACTTCCATGAAAAAGTTTTTAATATTAATGCTGTTTGTTTCGTTTGTTACATTTGCCCAACAAAAAGAAATCACACACAAATTAAAAGAAATTGTTGTTACGGCAAACAAATACGCTACCCCTGTTTCACGCGTTGCAAGTTCGGTTACAATAATTACAGCCGCAGAAATTGAAATGAAACAGAAATCAACAGTCGTCGAAGTGTTAAGAGATGTTCCGGGTTTGGCGGTTGTTGAGCAAGGCGGACCAGGTAAACTGACAAGTGTTTTTATGCGCGGAGCAAATTCGAACTTTGTTTTGGTTTTGATTGACGGAGTGGAGGTTAATAATCCGGCTTCTCCGAACAACGGATTTGATTTTTCCACACTTCAAATTTCCGATATAGAAAAAATAGAAATTGTCCGGGGTCCGCAAAGCACACTTTACGGCTCAGAAGCAATAGCCGGGGTAATCAACATTATCACAAAAAAAGGAAGCGGTAAACCTTCTTTCACATTTTCGGGCGAAGGCGGTTCGCATGCTTTTCTGAAAGGTTCGGTTTCGAGTGCCGGCAGTTTGGGTAAATTCAACTATGCCGTTAATTTTTCCCGGTTGCAAACGGAAGGAATTTCCGCAATCAAAGGTGATAATTTCGAAAATGACGGTTATGCTAACAACTCGATTTTCGCCAAACTGGGTTATGACTTTTCCGGAAATTTGAACTTCAACCTAATGTACAAGCAAATTGACGCAGCGGGCGACATCGATCAAGCACAGAAAAACGGAGACGACCCGAATTACACTTTCGATTCGAAAACCCGCTTAATCAACGGGAAAATAAACGGAAGCTTTCTAAACGGCAAATTGCAAAGTTCGATAAGAACATCTTACTTTACTTTTAGCGGAAATACCAATGACAAGGAAGATGCGGCTCATCCGGGAATTAAATCGGACAGCAAATTCGACGGGAGAAGATTATCGCTCGATTTCCAAAACAATCTGGTAATTGGAAAATCGAATATTTTCACCCTTGGATTCGATTACAGGTCCGATAAAGCCTCTTCATCATATTATTCCGAAAGCTCATTCGGTTCGTACCAATCCGAGTTCCCCGAAGAATCGATCGGTACATTCGGTGTTTATTTACAAGATCAAGTAAATTATGCAGGGAATTTTTTCGCTTCCGTCGGCATCCGTTATGATAACAACAATAAATTCGGTTCGGTATTTACATACAGAATTGCACCGGCATATTTGATTCGCCATAGCGGTACAAAGCTCAAGGCTTCATTCGGAACAGGTTTCAAAGCGCCTTCGGTTATGAATTTATTCGATCCCGTTTACGGAAACCCAGATCTTTCACCCGAAAAAAGTTCGGGGTGGGAAGCCGGTATAGAACAAAGTTTTTTAAAAGGTAATTTACAATTCGGATTAACATATTTCAATTTCAAAATAACCGATATGATTGGGTTCGATTCGAATTTCAAACCTGTGAACATAAATAAAGCTGAATCGAAAGGCATAGAAGCCGGTCTGACTCTTCAAAACATAAGCGGGTTTTCGTTCAATACAACTTACACTTACAACAAAGTAAACGACGTAAGCGAAAGTAACCCAAATAAAGAAGATCAATTAATCAGACGACCGGAGCATAAACTGGTTGTGAATGCAAATTACAATTACAACGGAAAGTTAAATATCAATCTTTCAGCAAACATGAACGGGAAAAGATACGACAACGATTACTCGGTTTGGCCGGCTAAAAGAGTGGTACTCGATTCTTACACCTTACTTAATCTTGCCGTTTCTTACAAAATATTCGATTACTTAACCGTAACGGGCAAAGTTGAAAATTTATTGGATACGGAATATGAAGAAGTTCTTTATTACGGAACTTTGGGAAGGAGTTTTTACGGCGGTTTGAAATTGGAACTTTAATAAAAAACCCGGCTCCCGTTACTGGGAGCCGGGCAAAATAATACAGACAACTTGATTACACCGCTTCCCTTCTTTCCTTAAAAGAGATTCCCAATTCCGCCAGTTCATTCAACACTTTAGTGTAAATCATCGGGTGGGTTGGAATTTGGCAACCGGAAAGAGGCAGTTCGTCGTTCAACAATAATTTTGTTGCAATGCCTGCCGGCGCACCTACCGTTTTTGCTATTGCGGTAAATCTGTCGGGTTCGCCGTAATCGGTTAAGGTCAACACAATTTTTTCGGTTTTGTTTTCTCCGGGATATTCGGCAATTACTTCATGAATTAAAATAACCATATCCCTGGCACCTTTGGGCAAAGGCATTTTTCTTACAACCAAATCTATCAATACTTCAGCGGATGTTTTATAATTCTTCCCTATTTTTTCTTCACTGAACAAACCGAGCCATTTCAGGTTCTCCATAATTTTGCCGGTGGGACTAATATTAAGAAAGTTGGCAATTCTTGCTTCAAGTTTCGGACCGGCGGCATTAAGCGGCAAAAACATTTCCGTAAACTCTGCATAAGTTTTATTTTCGGTTTCGGGAAGAATCAAAGTTTCGTTCGGGATGCCGAGTCTTATAATTTCATTCCAGGTTTCACTCCAGCCCGGGTAACGGAGTGTTCCGCGGATCATTGTTTCGACTTTTTGAAGTTTAAATTGTTTTTGATAAATCAGCGAATCACGGTTCGGGTAGGCTTCCAACACTCCCACACCGTCAACTTCCACTTCCCATGTTCTTCTGAAAACTTCGTGGTAAGGAAGTATTTTGATTCTGCCTTCTTCCAAATATTGTGCTCCGGCTTCACCCGCCATTACAACGTTTCTGGGGTTCCAGGTAATACAATATTTTAAGGGATTGGAATTTACTTCCGGTGCCGGCAGTCCGCTACCGTAAGAAATAAAACTTTTAATGTGACCGTTTTTACTTCTGATTCTGTGAATCAATTGCATAGCCGCCATGTGGTCGATACCCGGATCGAGCCCCATCTCGTTAAGTATTAATATCCCTTTGCGAACAGCGTCTTTGTGCAAATCGGTAACCCTCGGATCTTCGTACGAAGCCGAGATTACATGTTTACCGTACCGTAAACATTCAAGTGCGATTAAATATTGGAAAACGGGCGCCAGGAAATTCACAACCACATCGGCATGCTTGATTAATGTTTGCCGCATTACTGCATCGTTAACATCGAATTCCACTGCATTACCGCGCGGGAAACCGTTTACGCTTTTGCGCGCAAGCTCGTAATTCTTATCGCATACGGTTACAAACCAGTTATACTTTTCCGCTTGTTCAAGCAGATATGAAATCAAATACGGAGCGCTGTATCCGGCTCCCAATACCAATACGTTTTTCATTTTTAATATTCCTTAACAGGGTTCAATTACAAAATCCGGAAAATTCATTCTGAAAACATCAGTAAAATTCCGGAACAATAAAAGAAAAATTTTTCTCCATAATAAATTAATCGGATGCTAAACGAGATATTTTAACAAATATTTAAATTGTTCCGTCAGTTCACCTTGATGAGCTATAACTGCGTTACAAAATTCTTCCGGAAGAGCCAAATTTTCATAAGGTTTGGTATAATCGGCGGAAGCAAGTTTTTCTACAAAAGGCATTAAAGCATTACCGAAAAATCCGGAAGATTCCGCCGGCAACTCAGCGGGCAATTTATCTACTGCAAGGATAACCGGTCCGTTTCCTTCCCAGCCGTCTATTATTTTACCCGTAAGGGGTTCGTAAACAAAAGCCGGATTATCGGAAGTTGTTATTTTTGCCGTCAGTTCAATCGAACCTTCAACATCGCATGTGATATCACCAATTACTTTCAGCTTCGGATTTTTATTCTCGGTGTAAAATTTCTTCATAAAATTTTTTGTTACAAGCTTATCGAACTCCGGCGCCCAAAATATTCCGTTAACAAGCATTGTTAGATACGGAATAAATTCATGAAAAACGCTTTCAAATTCTTCCGGATGTCCGGAAACGTATTTGGAATCCCAGCCGGTTTTACCGTTTTTATGTTTATAAATATCAAATTTTGAAAATTCAACTTTATAAACTTTATTTTTCGAATGTGTGCCGCTTTTAACGAATTCCGGCAAATCACCAGCCTTTATTGTTTCCACGGGAAGCAAATCGTATATCGATTGTGCACCTTTCGAAACATTTCCGTATCCGGTAAAGCCGGTAATTAACGGTACAATTTCGTCCGGCAACCCTTTTTCTTTTATTTCCAGACCGGCTTTGATAATTTCTTCTTTGGCTTCAACCAAATTTTTATATTCTTTTGCTTGTTTAATTTTGGCAAATGGCGTTTCTATGCCTTCCGACAAATATTTCCTTCCCAAAAGCCACAAGGAATTTATCATTCCTGCATATCCCGCATAGTTTCCGAAAAATATTATTCTTTTCCCATCTTTGTTTTTTACCAGCTCGTAATCGAGCAGGGTAATTTTTCTATTCAGAATTTCTTTAAGCATCGGCATATTGTAGGGCTGCCCTTTGATTGTATGCGAGAAAAAGCAAAACGCTTTACGCGGGATCAAATCTTCGACCGGCACTTCTTTAACACCGAAAATAATATTGCATGCCGATAAATCGTTTGTTACGGTTGCCCCCGCCTTTTCATATTCTTCATCGGTAAATACCCTTTGAGAGGAACTTTCAACCAAAACGTTCAAGTTTGAATTTTCGATAAGTTTTTTTACTTGGCTGGGGGTTAGAGGGGCTCTTTTTTCGGTCGGATATTTAGATTCTTTCCTGATTCCGATAATTTTTTTCATAGCAAACATCTATCCGTATATATGAACAATAGTATATTTCAAGAGAACTAAATATTAATCAGCAAAGATAACAAAAAGAACTCAAATTTCAGTTAACGAACTGTTTGTATTTTTCATATCTGTCAAGAATTTCTTTTACATATCTTACCGTTTCAATACCGCTTGCATAACCGTTTCTTACCACTTCGTCGTTATAGAATTTCGGTTCGGATTTTTTAAGGAGGAAGAATGAAACGTTGTTTTCCCATACATTCGGGTTTGCGCCGTACTTTTCAGCCAACTTTCTTGCATCCAAGATATGGCCGTAGCCTATATTGTATGAAGCCAGCACAAATTTTATTCTTTCGTTTTTATCTTTAACATACTTCCGCCAAAAATCATCAAGCCATTTCAGGTATTTAACTCCGGCTTTCAAACTTTCAACCGGATCGTGCGGGTCTTTCGCACCGAAATGCTTTGCCGTGGAAGGTAGCAGTTGCATTAATCCGATTGCCCCCGCCCACGATTTTGCTTCCGGGTTGAACTGCGATTCCTGGTAAACAAGAGATGCAAGCAATCGCCAATCCCAACCTATTTCTTTCGAGTATTTCTTTATTTCATCGTCGAAAGGTGAAATTTTACCGCCGGCAAAAGAGAAAAATTGACTTTTCAGTCTCTTTCTGATTCTTCTTCTGTCGGTGAAATACTTTTTGTAAATCATATAATATTCAAGTGTATTGTTTATTTCACCCAACCAATGATTTGTTGTGTCGAGCAGTATTGGCGAAGTTTTACGTACCGCCCAGGCAATCTTCTGCGGAAATGAAACGGGCAGATGCACATCCAAATCGGTGTAATACGATTGATTTAACAGTGCAACGTTTTCATCGGCAATTGTGTAATCTATTTTTCCTTCCGCAACCATCCTGATCAAATCTTCCACACTTAAATCCGGATCCGCTTCAACGATATTAATCTCGCCGCCAATTTCATCCGAAAGGTTTTTTAACCTGCTTACAAACGCCGAACCTCTTCTGACATAAACGGTTTTACCTTCCAATTGCAACGGCGAATTAATTATCTTTTTTTCAATCGAATGAAGTTTCATCCTCCGCCATCCTTTAGGTTTACGCTGCACCAAAACTTGCCGTGTTGTGTAAAGTGGTTTTGTAAACGTAACTCTTTTTGCCCTTTCTTTGGTTACGGTAAGGTTGAATGTTATGATGTCGCCCTCACCGTTATTCAGCATTTCGAACATTTTATTTATGTCTTTTACTATTTTTATTTCCAAATCCAAATTCAGATATTCTGCAAGCTGATTTACAAGCTCATAGTCATATCCCATCGGTTCGCCTTTGTAAATAAAGTAGCTGTAAGCATTGTAACCGGTTATTGCAACTATTTTGCGGCGGTTAATAATTTCCGGAAGGTCTCTTTGGGATATTTTTTCTTTTTTTAATGGTTTGGTGCAACCGGAAATAATAAAAATAAGAATGAAAAGAGAAACAATAATTCGCCGGATAATTTTTCCGCTTTGCATAACCAATGTGATTTTGATGTAAAATTACTTTTGTATGTAACTACGGTTCTCATTTTAACAGAAAGAAAATAAATTTTCAAGTTGATTTATAAATTATCACCTTTGAAGAAAACAGAAATATTGTATAAAAAGAAAAGAGGGCTCTAAAAAGCCCTCTTGAAGAAATTTTCGGACGGAGAAAAATTTATTTAAGTAATAACATTTTTCTATTTTCCGAATAATCGCCGGCTTTCAAGCGGTATATGTACAATCCGCTTGGCAATTCATTTCCGGATGAGCTTGCATTGAATTTGACGGAATAAAATCCGGGTTGTTGTTGCCTGTTAACTAATGTTGCCACTTCCCTTCCAAGCAAATCATACACTTTTAACGAAACAAAAACGTTCTCTTTTATTCCGTACTTAATTACGGTTGAAGGATTGAATGGATTGGGATAATTTTGGAACAACGTAAATTGCTTGGGCAACATTTGTTTTTCCTCTTCTATAGAAGTAATTAAATCATTTTGTAAAATATACATGCCGGTAAAATTGTTGGCTAGAAAAATTTTTCCGTTTTGCACAAATATATCGTTAGTTGGAGAATACGTAAAAAAGTAACCTGCTTCGAACGGTGAAGCGGGATCGGATATATCAATTACAGATAAACCGTAATAACCGGCATAAGCATAATTGTCCTCAACATAAACGGAATTCACACTTCCAATTGATGAAATTGCTACGGTTTGAGAAGGATTTGCAGGGTCGGATACATCAATAACCAGTAAACCGTCACTGGATGCCGCCACATAAGCATAATTTCCTGCAACGTAAACATCTTTAGCCGAAAAGCCGGTATTAAGGAAACCCGTTTCCGTTGGCGCAGCCGGATTTGATACATCGATAATGCGTAAGCCGTTATCGCCATCGGCTACATAAGCCAAATTATCTTTGACGAACACAGCTCGAGCTTGTCCGTCCGTATCTACAAAGCCTGTTTCCGAAGGAGCGGCAGGATCAGTAATATCAATAATTCTCAAACCTTTGCTGTAATTTGCCAAATAAGCATAATTCCCTTCCACAAAAACATCAAGTACAGCTGCGGAAGTAGTGAACACTGAAGACTGCACCGGATTTGCCGGATCCGAAACATCGACAATGTAAAATCCTCTAACGTTGCCTGCAAGATAAGCATAATTTCCCGCCACAACCGCTTTTTCTGCATAGTTACAATCCGGAAACTGTCCAACTTGCACGGGATTGGAAGGATCACTAATATTCATTATTCTTAATCCCTTTCCGCGGTTTGCGATGTAAGCATAATCCCCTTCAACAAAAATTCCATTCGACGCGTCCGCCGTTGGGAACCATTTTTTTTCCGAAATATTAGCGGGATCGGATATATCAAGAATTTTTACACCATCCCCTTCATAACCACCGTCAACATACGCATAATTACCACTAACAACTAAATTTTCAACGGATGAAACCAACGTAAATAAAGAAACTTCGGAAGGTGCGGCGGGATTGGATACATCAACAACTTTAAACTCATTCCCGCCAATATATGCGTAGTTACCGCTTACATCAACATCTTGAACCCAATTACCCACATCAAACGAACCGGTTTCGCTTGGAGCCGCCGGGTTGGAAACATCAATTATACGCAATCCATATGTACTGTTTGCCACGTAAACATAGTTACCGTTAACCGCCACGCCAGATGCGTTGCCCGGCAAAGTTAATTCGGCAACTTGCGTCGGTGAAGCCGGATTTGAGATATCCACAACATACAAACCGTCGTAAGAAGCTAAATAAGCGTAATTGCCGCTAATCGCAATATCATACACATACCAGCCGAATGTTAATTCGCCTGTTTCCGCGGGAGATGCCGGATTTGATACATCCACAATTTTCAATTTATCCAAAAGCAACATATAAATATAGCTCCCGTTTACAAGCAGTTTGAATGCATAAGCAAGGGAAGAAACAGAACCCGTTTCAACCGGAGAAGACGGATCGGAAATATCAAATATAAAATACCCGTTTTTACTGCTTACATGAACGTAATTGCCTTCAACCGTTACCCCATACACTAATGTTTGTAAAGCGATTCGCCCCGTTTTGACAGCATTTGCAGGATTGGAAACATCAAGTATTTCAACATTGGCGCCATTGCCGAAAACCGCCGTGTTTCCGCTTACTGCCAAACCCCAACATAAACCCTCTGACCATCTTCCCAAAACGGTTAAATTACTGTCTTCTTGGGCGGAAGTTATTCTATCCGGAATATTACCGCTGAATTTTGAAGTAAGCTGCCGGTTTACCGGTGCGGTTTGTCCATTTATTATTAACGGCAACAATACCAATTGTAAAAGGAACGAAAAAAGAAACACTAATGTACTACGACTATAAAAATGACTCATTTTTTCCTCCGAACATTTTGATAGTTTAACATTTTACTGTAAAATTCATTAGTCAAGAGTTCAAAACAAGACACTTCGTATTTTTTATGTAAAAATAATGAATATTTTATAAATGTAAAGTGTTTTTATCACCGGACAGAATACGTATTTGTCTGCTTCTTGATAAAAAGAAATTCTTTTTTTATGTAATTTATTATGCAAACTTTTGAACTTTAGCAAGATTTTGAATCTTTTTGCCTGAAATTTCATCAAATTTATTTGGCAATAAAACAGAAAGAGGTGGAAAATGTATATTGATGACAAAATAAAAGAAGAAATCAAAAAACAACTTTCGGTATTAGATAAAAAAGTAAAAATAATTAACTTCACACAGGAATTGGAATGTCAATTCTG
>JALSTB010000134.1 GCA_026983955.1 Melioribacteraceae bacterium | reverse complement strand
CGGATATACACTCGGTGATTTTATTCGTATCGGCAGCGGTGAGGTTAATCCCGATAAAATCATCAAAAACATTGACGAACATGTAAAATTAACCCCGCTCCAAATGAAATTGAATAAACTTGCCGCTTTGTTCCTTTTCACCTCACAAGGAATTACAATGATTAGCGAAGGTCAAGAATTTGCTAGATCCAAAGTAATTCCGTTTAATATTGAAGTGGACGACAAACACAAAGGGAAAATGGACCACAACAGTTACGAAAAAGACAACGAGACAAATTTTATAAACTACAAACACGCACAAATAAACAACGAACTTGTGGAATATTACAAAGGATTAATAAATCTACGGAAAAGATTTCCCGCTTTCAGGCGCGCTGCTTACGACGACATCCGCTTTTTCGAATTGCCCGGCAACAATTTTGCTTTGGCTTATAAAGTGAAATACGGTAATGATGTTTTCTTCGTTGTTTTTAATGCAAATCACACACAAACGGCTTTATTCGATTTACCTGAAGGCGAATGGGATATTTTGGTAAGCGGTACAAAAGCTGGAACGGAATCACTCGGGACTATTTCCGGCAAAATAGAATTGGCACCGGTTACCGGCGCCGTACTGAAACTAAAATGAAACTTTATATTTTATTTATTTTAATTTTCATATTTAATTCAATTGAAGCCCAAACCGATACCTCAATTGTTTGGTTGGGGGAAATAGATTCTACTATTGTTACCGATGTAAGATACGCCACCACAAATAATTTCACCGGGAAAGTTTTATACCCGACAGCAAAAGTTTACTTAAGAAAAATAGTTGCCGAAAAACTTTCCGGAGCAAACCGCTACCTGATGGAAAATTATAATTTACGTATAAAAATCTTCGACGGTTACCGGCCACTCTCCGTCCAAAAAGAAATGTGGAAAATAATGCCGGACGACCGGTATGTTGCCAATCCCGCAAAAGGTTCGAGGCATAACCGTGGAGCAGCCGTAGATGTTACATTAATCGATTCGCTTGGCAACGAGCTGGATATGGGAACGGAATACGACAACTTTACAGTAAAGGCACACCCAAGCTATAAAAATTTACCGGAAAAAGTTCTGTTGAACAGAAAACTTTTAAGGGATGTAATGATAAAATCCGGTTTTCTGCCAATTAATTCGGAATGGTGGCATTTTGATTTCAAAGGATGGAAAAAGTTTTCGATACTGGATGAGCCGGTTAAATAAACACCGCTTCCTTTAATGATTCTTCCAATGCTTTCTTGAATACAGTAAGATTCACCGGTTTTGAAAAAACATATTGTATGCCCAAATCTTTATACATGCGCTCTATTTTTTCATCTACATCCGAGCTTAAAATTATTACCGGCGGTTTGAACTTTAACGCCGAAGCGCTTAGTTGACGTACAAATTCGTAACCGCTCATCTCCGGCATTCCATGGTCCGATATTATCAACGAAGGTGAAATTTTCTCCAGCACATCCAATGCTTCCTTGCCACCGGAAGCCTCAACAATTTCGTATCCTGGCAACATACTAGTAATTATTCTGGAATACAATATTCTGTCGGTTTTGGAATCGTCGATAAGCAATATTGTATTTGCGGCAACGGGCAAAGTGAAAATCATTTCCGTGCCTTCACCTTTTTTACTTTGAACCTTAATGTTACCGCCGTGGCGTTGAATAATTTCGTGCACCAATTTCAAACCCAATCCGCTGCCCCTCTCTCCTTCCGTTCCAAGTGTGGTAAATTTCTCATCTATTCTGAACAATTTACTCATTTCTTCTTCGTCCATTCCAACGCCGGTATCTTTAACCGTAAATTCAACCATTTTCCTGTCGATTAAATATCTTGCTTTAACCGAAATCGAACCGCCCGAAGGGGTAAACTTTAAAGAATTTGATATTAAATTATTGAATATTATCATTAATAAATCTTCGTCCGCATAAACGAAATAATCGTGCTCGAGCTCCGATACAATACTTACGCCTTTTTGCATTGCGCGCCCGGCGAGCATGTGAATCACTTTGGACAAAACCTCTTTGGCATTTATTCTTGCGGGCTCGAACTTCATTTTGCCGGTCTGCAATTTTATCCAGTCGAGCAACGAATTAACCAAAGAAAGCATATTAAGCGCGGAATCTTTAATGAACCCGATGTATTGGTTTTTCTTTTCATCATCCAAATCTTTCTCGGTTAAAAGCATATCGGTAAAGCCGAGAATTGAGCTGAACGGTGTACGCAAATCGTGTGAAATTATTGAAATGAAACGGTCTTTTGTTTCGTTCAGTTTTTTTAAGTCCCTTGCATATTTTTGTAAATCTTCTTCCGATTTTTTCTTTTTTGAAACATCCGTTACAAGTCCGTAAACCCTTTCAACACTACCATCCGTTTTCCGCCTAACCGTAATTTTGTTGTTGACCCACACGGTTTGACCGTCTTTTCTTATAATTCTGTATTCGAGTTCAAGTTTGTTTGTATTTAATTTTTTATGATAGAACTCTCTTAATTCACTTATCACCTTTTCCGTATCTTCCGGATGAATTATTTTAATCCACAATTTTTCATCGGCAAGAAAATCTTCGCTTTCGTAACCCGTTATTTCGAAAACACTGTCGGAATAATAAACTGCTTTCAGTTTGCCGTTCACCTCTTCCGCACTCCATACAAACCCGTCGAGATTTTCGATTATGCTTTCCAGCCCGAATGATTTCCCGGGTTCAATCCGCGCCGGTTCAACACCCCTATGTTTTACAATTACGAATACTTTTTCGGAGTTGGCAAGCGGGTAGAAAGCCGACAATAACTTAACCGGCGAACTGTTTTTCGTAAGCCATGAAAGCTCTATGAATTTCGGTTTACCGTTTTGACGGAAAGACAGAAGTTCCGAAATTTTCTCTTCATTTTCCGGCACGAGCAAATCACTGATTTCTTTACCGATTAAATCTTTCGAAGACGGATAGCCAAGTATCGCGGAAAATTTTTCGTTGGCGTAAACAACCTTGTTGTTCGAAAACTCAACAATTCCGTTGTCAATATCGCTTAAAGCTTTATATAATTTCCTGAGTTCGTTTTTAGCCCTGTGTTCACCGGTAATATCTTTCAAAATTGCGTTGAAGTATTTTACCTCACCCTTGGAATCTTTAATTGCATTAATCGTAGCTTGGCAAATCAATACCCGGCCATCTTTGGTTTTTAACGGAAGATCTTGTGTGGTAACATTCCGACCGGCAATTTTTGAAAGTGAAAAACCGTTAATATGTTCATAATTTTTATCTATTAAGTTTAAAAAATTTAATTTCACCGCTTCATCAACATGGTATTTGAACTCTTGGGTGAAATGCGGATTTACGAAAATGATTTTACCGTCCGGTCGGAAAGTAATAATAAATTCTTTTGTGATATTGATAATTTTTCTGAAATTATCCGTTACTCTTTTAGCAGCGTCGTCCAAGGCGGATTTTTCGGCTTCTTTCTCTTTGCAAATCACGAGAAAATATTTTTCATCTTTCAATTCTTCATAAATAAATCTAACAAAAACATTATGTTCCTTGTCTGTTTTGAAAAACGGTATTGTGCCTTCCCAATGTTTCTTTTCAAGGATTTCCTTTTTCAGTTCCGCAAATTTCGATTTATCGAACAGGGGGAAAAGTTTGTTACAGAATTCACCGAGCAATTCTTCTTTCCGCTTGCCACACGTTTCAATTGCGGAACCGTTTACAAACTTTATATTTCCATCATAATCAAGTATAACAACCGGTTCGTCAACATCATCCAATAATCTGAAAAAATCTTCATGATTGAAAATATCTTTAGCTTCGCTTTTTCCGGTTTGGACCTCATCACCTTCTGTTTCCGAAAGTAAAACCAAAATGAAATCTACTTGTTCGCTCTGTTGTTTAAAAGGAATAAATTTTGCCTTTACGGTTATTTTATTTTCAAAAACAAAAAATTCAACTAACGATTCGAATGCTTTGTTTGTCTCTGCAACTTTCCGTATAATTTCCGAAATGTCAAATTGTCCTTTGGAAAACAAAATTCCGCTAAGATTTTTACTTTCGGTTTTTAATAAGAAACCGAAATTTTTCTTTCCCGAAGAATTATCTGCGTGCAATACATTACCGTTACCGTCCACAACGAAGTAAAAATCTGCAATGTTGGAAAAAAGATTGGCAACTAAATCGGAACTAAAAAGCCGATCGCGTTTTGCGTCGGCTGAAATTTTCAAATCCTCTGCAATCAGAATGCCACCGAGAAATTTATCATTTTCAAATAGCGGCACACCTTTAAGAATGACTGTAATTTCGGAACCGTCGAGAGTGTTGAGACTTTTAATTTCCTTTTCAAACGGTTGATTGGAACGTAGTGAATTGACTAAAGGGAAAATATCGGGCGATTCGAATACATTAACATTTAAAACACTCTTGCCTTCCAGTTCGTAACGGAAAGGGCTTTTAATTATACCGAGTTTCAAAAAATTGGAATTTACCTTCGTTACTTTCCAATTCCCATCAAATACTAAAATTCCTACCGGAGCTTTTTCGAATAGTTCCAGTTCGTTCTTGCTTATCAATCCATCTTTATCTTTTTTTAATCTCAAATGCATTCCGTTTCTACAATAGTTATAAATATTTACAATAGAATAAAAAGCAACGGGAACTATTCAATTGTGATTTAGAACACGACAAATTGCATTAAAAATGCCAATACCGTAACCGGTATAAATCCGTAATAAAACAAACTTTTTATTTGCAATATAATTATAAAAAACTCGGAAACATACATCAAATCAAATAATTTTGTAATGCTTTACATGCGTAAATTATTTTTACATATCTTTTTCGGATATTAATTCAGCGTTTTGTTAAATTTACGATATTAAAATCCTAATTTTAACAAATTATTTAAATTTTAATCATATTCCACAGGAGAATAAATATGGGGAAACTCAACCTAGAACAATACGGAATTACCGACGTAAAAGAAATTTTTTACAATTTATCTTACGATGAATTATTCAAGCACGAAACCGATCCGAATTTGGAAGGCTATGAAAAAGGTTTTGTCACCGAATTAGGAGCTGTTGCCGTAGATACAGGAATTTATACCGGCCGTTCACCGAAAGATAAATATATTGTAGATGAGGAAGAGAACCGTGATAACATTTGGTGGGCAGGTCCGGGAAGAAAAGGCTCCGATAACAAACCTATTTCGGAAGAAGTATGGAAAAATTTATACAACCATTCGATGAAGCAACTAAGCGGGAAAAAACTTTATGTTATGGACGCTTTTGCCGGAGCGAATGAAGATACAAGGTTGAAGGTGCGGGTAATTACGGAAGTAGCTTGGCAGGCACATTTTGTCAAGAACATGTTTATTCGTCCTACGGAAGAGGAACTTGAAAACTTTGAGCCCGATTTTGTGTTGTTCAATGCTTGTAAAACCACCGACCCAAAATGGAAAGAACACGGTTTGAACAGTGAAGTTTACGTTGCTTTCAACTTAAAAGAAAAAAGGGCGGTAATCGGCGGGACGTGGTACGGCGGTGAAATCAAAAAAGGAATTTTCTCCGTTATGAACTATTACTTGCCGTTGAAAGGAATCGCCGCAATGCATTGTTCGGCCAACGTTGGAAAAGAAAGAGGCGACACCGCTATTTTCTTCGGACTTTCCGGCACGGGAAAAACAACTTTGTCAACAGATCCGCACAGGTTGTTAATTGGCGATGACGAGCACGGTTGGGACGACGAAGGTGTATTTAACTTCGAAGGCGGTTGCTATGCAAAAGTGATTAATTTGGATCCGGAAAAAGAACCGGACATTTACAACGCAATTAAGCGGGATGCACTTCTCGAAAATGTTGTATTCGACCCCGAAACCGGAAAAGTTGATTTCAGTGACAGCTCGAAAACAGAAAACACAAGGGTTTCGTACCCTATTTATCATATAAAAAATATCGTTAAGCCCGTTTCCAAGGGAGGTCCGGCAGAAAACGTTATTTTCTTAACCGCCGATGCATTCGGAGTTTTACCGCCGGTTGCAAAACTATCTATGGATCAAGCAATGTACTATTTTCTGAGCGGATACACCGCTAAGGTTGCCGGAACAGAGAGAGGAGTAAAAGAACCGAAACCAACTTTTTCTGCTGCATTCGGTGCTGCATTCTTGCTTTTACATCCCACCAAATACGCCGAAGAACTGCAGAAAAAAATGAAACAATACAACTCCAAAGCCTGGTTGGTTAATACAGGTTGGATAGGCGGACCTTACGGCGTTGGCAACAGAATAGATTTACCATCGACAAGGGCTATTATTAATGCTATTCTCGACGGTTCGCTCAACGATGCAGAATATGAAACTTTACCGTTGTTTAATCTGCAAATTCCAAAAGCAGTGAACAATGTCGATTCCAATTTATTGAACCCGCGTAACTTGTGGGACGATAAAGAAGCCTACGACAAACAAGCAAAAATGCTGGCAGAACAGTTTATAGAAAACTTCAAAAATTATATGGATAATGAAGAAGGTAAAAGACTTGCCGAATTCGGTCCGGAATTATAAAAAAACTTTATCGGACAAATTATTTATTTTGCGGGGCGATATTATTCGCCCTTTTTTTACACCGTTTAACTTATAATCTTTTCAAATCTTTCGATAATTTTTGCCGTGGCACCAACATTATTCCTAACAAATTCCCCCGAGATTTTTCCCATGGCAATCCTCTTTTTTTCATCCGTAAAAATTTTTCTTAAAAATCTGTACGCTTTCTTTTTATCCGGGGTTATCTCAGCGCCGCCTTTTTTAACAAGCAACCGGGCTTCGTAACTGTTTTCGATTTTAGGTCCGAAGAATATAGGCACGCCGTAAACGGCGGGTTCAAGCACATTGTGTATTCCCTGCTTAAAACTTCCACCGACAAAAGCAACATCCGCATAATTATAGAGTGAAAGCAAAATTCCAATTGAATCAACCAAAATTATTCTTTCATCTTTGTAATTGTTGAGATGTGAAAACCTTACGGTTTGATAATTCCTTGCAAAATAATGTTCAAGTTTTTCCAAGCGTAAAACAGACGGTTCATGCGGAGCAAGAATCACCATCACGTTTTCATCCTTTCCCAACAATTTAATAACAGCCGGTAGAATTACTTCCTCATCGGCTTCCCAAGAACTGCCTAAAATTAAAATCTTTTTATTTTTTATTATTTCATTCTTAATTAATTGTTTTTCTTTAGCTTCGATGCTTTTGCTCAAAACACGGTCGTAACGCGTATCACCAACACATTCAAGAACACCGGGATCAATTCCCATTTTTTTGAAATTTTCCATATCGTTTTTAGATACGGTAAGAATTTTAGTAAACCCGGAAAAAACGTTTTTACTGAAACTGCGCAGCACGGGCAACAGGCGTTTGGATTTTTCCCTTAGTGTGGCATCGATTAAAAATAATGGAATTTTCCTTCTTTCAAGTTCCCAAATCATGTTGGGCCAAACATCATAACGCATAACTACCACAGCGTTGGGCTTAACCAGATTGATAAATCTCTTCATGTCCTCTTTTTTATCGACAGGCAAATATGAAACGACATCGGCAAAGGGATAACGCAAAGAATTGAGATAACCGGAGGGGGAAAAAAACGTAACCAAAATATTTAAATTATAACTTTTTTTTAATTCTTCTATTACCGGTTTGGCTTGCTCGAACTCTCCAAGCGATGAAGAATGAAACCAGATTAATTTTTTTGTTCTGTCTATGCCGGCAAGGTCTATTATCAAATTTTCAAACAGTTTCTTTCTTCCTTTTCTTCCCTCCTTGATTTTATTGTTGAACAAACTGCCGGTAAGCAGAGCAAGATAAAATAAAGGCAGAAAAAACAAATTATATACCGCCTGCCATAATTTTTTCATCGGGATAAAAACCTTAAGATATTATTATAAACCGTATGCGGAGTAATTTCGAGCATACATTTAAAATGCTTTTCGGGGCAATTGCTGCGCCCGATATGACTGCACGGTCTGCAATTTAACAAATTATTTTCCAAGATTAAACTTTCAGCTTTGTACGGAGCAAATCCAAATTCCTTAACCGTAGAACCGAATATTGCAATTAACGGCGTACCAACAGCAGATGCCGTATGCATCAGACCGGAATCGTTACAAACAACGAGTTCGCACTTTTTCATATTCACCGCAGTAGCGAACAAATTATTATCGTTGCACAAATTAACGGCTCCCTTAATATTTACTGAAATTTCATCCGTAATTTTTTTGTCGTCTTTGCCGCCGAAGAGAACGACTGTGAATCCCTTGCCGGTTAACATCTTGCCCAATTCAATGAAATATTCCACTGGCCACATTTTAGTAAAATGGCGCGAACCCGGGCACAACCCGATGTATTTTTCTTTTCCCTTTAAATCAGCTTTTAGATCTTCAGGTAAAAATAAATCGAGTCCTTTTCCATCCAGCTCCAGGTTTCCGAAAGCCCCCGCGTAATATACGGGAATGGGAATTATTTCTTTAAATCTATTAATTTTAAATTTCACCAGTAAAAATTTATTTAATGTAGGCTTTTTGAATACTTTCCTCATCACGCCGGTGTTTTTCAAAAGTTTTCTACTTCTGAAACTGTTTTGTAAATCAACAATCAAATCATAATTTCTGGCTTTTATTTTTTTTACCAAGTCGTTTTCATTAATATTTTTTCTGCGGAGTAAAAGATTGTTCACATAAGGATTAAATTCATAAACTTGTTTGTATTCATCATTAAGTAAGAAATCGATTTGAGCTTGAGGGTATTTGTAACGCAAAGCCCTCACAACCGGTGTTGTTAATAATATATCGCCTAGTGAGGAAAATCGTGCAATTAATATTTTTTTTGCTTTGATCCGTTCAGTCATAAAAACGCAATAATAAAAATAACGAAAACAAATATAGCAGTAATTTGTCAATTTTTATTACCGGGAAACATCACCCTGTGTATTGTGTGATAGTTTAACTCCAAGCAATTCAGAGTCAAATTTAATTTACGATAAAACAAATAGTTGCGAGGAAATAAAAAAATAATTTTCTTGTTCTCTTGTGTGGCTAAAAACCGGTAAACCGGTTGCGAACAACTTTTTTTGCTATTAACCAACGGCTTAAACCGTTGGTTAGCAATAACTTACGCTGACACACAACCGTTTTAGCGGTTTGAGGTATTGTTAAAATCTTGAAAATTCACGCTCTGAATCGGTGTTAACCCCGCAAACGTTTTTTTAATCGAAGCAAAAAGTTTATTTTAGCGTATCATCAACAAGTTTGTTTGAATGCTTGGAGTTGGTTAAATTTGCAGGGTTCAAAAATTA
>JALSTB010000133.1 GCA_026983955.1 Melioribacteraceae bacterium | reverse complement strand
CGGGTCCGGAACAGAAAGTTAACCGGAAAAATTTGAAAGTGTTAAGTGTTAAAACTTTGCGAATAATCGGGGTGGTACCGGCTTTTGCGGGAATGACGGGTTAGGTATGATACCTAAAGATTTAATTAAACCGTCAAATTCCGGTTCGACCTGAAGAGCCCCAAGAACTAAGAAATTTATTCGTAAATTTGCGGCAAAACAACTTTAAAATTTACTTTTTAACCAATACCGGATTTACATTCGTCGAACCGGAGATTAATTTTTTATTGAAAATTATATAAGATAATCGTATCTTAATATAAAATGTTTGCTTCACAAATTCGGGGGGAATTATGTACGATAAAACAGCCGATCTTGCCGGTCCGGGCATCGGAAATTACGAGGAAATAAAAAAGATTTTACCAACCGGATACAAATCTCTGTTAACACCGCGCGAAACGATGATTGCACTTTACAAAGTCAAAGACTACATCGAAGAAAATTTGTGTAAAGAGCTGAACCTGTTCAGGGTGCAAGTACCGTTAATTGTGGACAAGTACAGCGGCGTTAACGATTATCTCGACAGGGACGGTTCGCGTACACCGGTCGAGTTTCATATTTCGAACGATAACGATCGGCATCCGGTTGAAGCTCAAATTGTTCAAGCGGCAACAAAATGGAAACGCATGGCGCTTAAACAATTCGATTGCAAAGTTGACGAGGGAATATTAACGGATATGCGTGCCGTAAGAAAAGATTACTTTCTCGATCACGACCACAGCGCTTATGTTGACCAGTGGGATTGGGAACGGGTGATAACCTACGAGCAACGGAATCTTGATTTTCTGAAAGACATAGTTCAAAGGATTTGGAAAGTAATTGTTAATGCCGGAAAATATGCACAGGAATTATTTCCTGCATTAAAAACGGATAAGTATCCCGGTTTCCCCGAAGAACTTACTTTTATTCACGCCGAGGATTTGTTGGATATGTATCCCGGTTTGCCGCGCAAGCAAAGGGAAACGGCAATTCTTCAAAAATACCCGGCTATTTTTATTATCGGAATCGGTTGGATATTGAAAGACGGCTATCCGCATGAACTGCGCGCTGCCGATTACGACGATTGGGTAACCGAAACCGTTTCGGAAGACGGGCGACCGATGCACGGATTAAACGGCGATATTTTGGTATGGAATCCCGTTACCAAGCGAAGACACGAACTTACTTCAATGGGAATCCGTGTAACGAAAGAGACTTTGGTAAAACAATTGGAAATTACGGGGCAGCTCGATTTTCTTAAAATGCCGTATCATCAGGCAATTTTGAACGATGAAATTCCTCTGAGCATCGGCGGTGGTATCGGTCAATCCAGAACGATGATGTATTTATTACGCAAGGCTCATTTGGGCGAGGTCAGCGTTACGGTTTGGCCTCAAATTTTAAAAGATATTTGTGCGGAGAAGAATATTTTCGTATTGGAGTAAAAAATTTTACGAATGTAAACCGTTAAATTCGCTCCGTAATATTCCGTAACGGATAATATCCCAATATTTCCCGTTTGAAAATTGGGCTTCGCGGAGTACACCTTCTTTTTTGAAGCCGAGGGATTCCATTAATTTTATTGATACTTTATTGAATTCGTATATTTCCGCTTCCAACCTGTGTAAATTCATTTTGTTGAAAGCGAAATCCATTGCCGCTTTTAAGCTTTCTTTTCCGTATCCTTTACCTTGAAAATCTTTCTTAATAATAATTGTAATTTCCGATTTTCTATTGAACCAGCGGATTCTTGAAAATACAACCTCACCGATAATTTCACCTTCTGCCTCAATTGTAAATGTCATTTCGGTTGGCATGTTTTCCGGATATAATTTTGTCTCCGATAAATTGTTCCAATCCTCCGAATCTTCTATGATTTTTTGCAAACCGGCATCGTTGTTATTAACAAGTCGCAATACCCCTTTTGAAGTTTCTATTTTCATTGTTTTATCCGTTGTTGTGATTTTTCTTTAGAAACAATTCTTTTTTTATAAGAGGAATCATTGCCGGTATTATTCCGGAAACATAAAGTTCTTTCCTGTCCATTGCACCGTTTGTTAAAAATCCGATTGCACCGTGTTTTTGTTTTGTATTTGTCTGGTTTTGAAGTTCATCCATTACCGGTCCCAATTCCTCACCATTTAAAAGCCGGTTAATTATGAATTCCGGAAGTTCGAACAAAGCGGAAGTTCCGTATCCTTCGTTTCCCTCTTCATCAATTATACAAACGCCGCCGAACGAAAACCATCTTCCGGCAAGTTTCCCGATTCCACCTTCAATACCGACGAAAAGACCGGCATTCAAGTTTTCTTTTTTATTTAAGTCGATTAATTCCAGCGCTCTGTTTTTGGCGCCGGCTAAAACTTCTTCTTCAACAGGTTGTTCGGATACTCCGGATGACACGGGGAAACCAATTACTTCAACGTTATTGTAGAAACGTTCGAAGGCTTCACGCGTGGCGTTTATTTTAACCGGATTTGTGGAACCGACCAATATTTTCATAAAGCATGTTATTTTGAATAATCGATGAAATTAATATAATTATTTCTGAGGAATTAAGATAAAACTGATGGGATTATCACAATGAGTATGTGATTCCGAGAAAAAGATAAAATAACATGTATTCAGCTTTATTGGGGAACCAAATTGTTCCGCCCCCAAAATTTATTCCAAGCTGTTTACCTATTTTATTTATAATCCCCGCTTTACTTTTTATATTGAAGCCAAAATCCGCCGAACCAGCTTCGAGAATAAAATCCGTATATCCCGCATGAAGATTTAAATAAATATTGTTAAAGTAAATTTCCGGACCGGCGGAAATCTCACCCAGTAATGTTTTGCCGAAGGGAGTCATAACTCCGGCGTGGAAAGAAACAAGAAAAAGCGGTGTTGAGTTTAAGTGTCCGAATTTGTACAAACTTCTATGAAAACCGAATGATAGCAAAGGAGCGGAATTGGAGTAATGTTGTTTGTTCACTATCCAAGCATCTATGGATAGTTCAAGCCGGTTTAGATAATCCGGCGAGGTGGCATGGTTATCATTCGCTCTTTCCGGAGCGGTTGTTTGCGAAAATGATTCAACTGAAAAAAATAACAAAAGAATCAAACAAAATTTTAATACCGGCATAAAACATTATAATAAATTACAACCAAAATTTTTATTTAGCCGTTTGATTGAATCATGGCAACAATTTGTTGTGCTTGTTTTTGATTATATTCGAATGCAATGCTTCTGTGATTAATTAAATCGATTATTGTTCCGATCATGCAAATGCCGCCGGTAAGAAGATATAAGATTCCCATTCCTATTTGCTCAACCACAAACCTTTGGATGCCGGCAATACCAAGGAAACCCACCAAAGTCAGCAAGAGAATGGTTTGCGGGTCTTTTCTTCTTGAGCGGTACACGTTCGCAAAAGTTTGAGCAGTGGTTTCGTCCATGTCTTTAATCAATCCGGCAATGTAAGCTTGCTCGTCACCGGTAATTTCAGGTAACAGTCTTAACACGTCTGCCATTTTTAATTCTCCTTTTTAATTTAATGAACGGGGATGAATTCAAGAGGAGTGTGAAAATTCTGAAGCTTATAACGGTAAGTGCAAAAATTCCAAGCGGATGAGAGTGAAAAGAAGAGCTCGGATCACCGTGGAGAATCATTGATATGGAATTTCCCAAACCGCAACCCGGGCAATCGTCGATGCCCATAAGTTTAAATGCACAAAATGTGTAATGTTGTGTTTCATACGGGTTTACCATATAAAGGTAGAGCAAACCGGCAATCCATAAAACCGCTTCGGTTCCGGGGTGCTGTAACTTGTTATATGTTGATTTAATAAAACTCATCATTTCGGTTACAAATCCAACCGGTTTTGCGATGTTACAATTTACAAAATTAGACGGACAAGATGTGAGAAAGTTTACAAAACTAAACTATTTGGCAAAAAAGAATAAAAAGCCCGGTTGAACCCGGGCCGTAATTAACTTTTCTTTTCGGTTGTAATTGTTGCGTTTTCGATTATGGCATCGTAGCGGTAACCGGCTCCGAAATCTTTGTCCGTAGCCAAAACGCCTTCCACAATTATTGTTTCTCCTTTACGTGTTTCATTTTTACTTGTTACCGTTATATCGGCGTGATTGTTAAACGAAGTGCCGTCTTGAATATGAATCCAGTTTCTTCCCATAATATTCGGATTGTAGCGGGTAACAATTCCTTTTATCTTTATTTTTTTACCGTTTAATTCTTTTAATTTTTCATAAATTTCTTTCACCGTCATCCCGCCGGGAAGCGGTTCAACGCTAACACCGGCATTCGTGCCGGATTTGATAACCGTGTGGGCGGAGCTTAATACATCTTTCTTCGATCTACCGGCTGCACTTGGAGAAGAAGAAACTTCATTAACAAACAGGATTTTATCGAATGTTTTGTTGAGCGATTTACTTTTGAAATTTTTCATTTCCATTGCTTCGGTAAAATAAAGCACTTCTCCTTTTTCAACGGGAGTTTCTCTTGTTGCAATCCAATATTCTTTTCCGTTTTCGGAACCGAGGATGTAAGTATAGCCGGCGGCATTCGTAAACTCAACTACTTTAATTTTATGGGTTCCGTTTGGAATATTAGCTTCTTGTGATTTACTTTTTCCACAAGAGAATAAAAGCAGCATGGGAAGAAGCAAAAATGCAAAATATTTTTTCATGTTCATTTCCTTCGATTAATTAAAACTATATTGTAAACATATAAAAGTATTGTGCAAAAAAACGGGAAACTTTTTGACAAATTGGAGAAGATTTTAATATATTCGTTTTGATTTCTATCCGGTTGATTAATCAGCATAAACAAATATTCTTGTCAACAAACCAGCGGGGTTACAAATGGATATAATTTCACGTGCGAAAGGGATTTTGTTAAATCCGAAGTCCGAATGGGAAACGGTAAAAAACGAATCGGCAACCGTCCAGGAGTTGTTCACGAAATATGCGGTTATCTTAGCCGCTATTCCTGCCGTAGCCGGGTTTATCGGTTTCAGTGTATTCGGAATGAATATAGGGCTCGGTTCATTCAGAATGCCTGTTGGACCGGGAATTGGTCATGCCGTTCTCTCTTATATTTTGGGTTTGGCAGGCGTTTATTTGGTGGGTTATATCATCGATTGGCTTGCTCCTACCTTCGGAACACAAAAAGACCTTGTTCAATCCATGAAGGTTGCGGTTTATTCCTCTACGGCTTCTTGGGTCGGTGGAATATTCAAAATTATTCCTGTGCTCGGTTTTATTACAATGCTTGCCGGAATTTACGGATTGTATCTTTTATACACCGGTTTGAGAACCGTTAAGGAAGTTCCGCAAGACAGAATGATTGGATATTTCATTGCCATAATTGTTGTGACCATTGTTGTTTATATGGTTATCGGTGCTATTACGAGTTCCGTTTTTATCGGTTCCCACATGATGCAGCAAGGGATGTAAAATTCCAAAACAACTTTTCAGCGCGTGATTAAGCGGTGGTAACCTTGCCGTGTAAAGGTTGGGGAATCATTTTGTTTTTGCAAAAACCGGAATCCGCACACGGGAAATCACATCTAATGTAAAAAAATTTATTAATTTGCGTTTATGAAAAGTATTATTGAAATACTCGCCCATGCTTTAACGATCACCGGTTTTGTTTTTGCCATGATGTTGCTGGTAGAATACGTTAATGTTTTAACACACGGCAAATGGCAAAAGGAATTGAGTGAAAGTAAGTACGGACAGTATTTGTTGGGTGTAATATTGGGAGCGGTGCCTGGTTGTTTGGGGTCGTTTACAGTTGTTTCGCTTTATTCTCACGAGGTTGTTTCTTTCGGAGCGTTGGTTGCCACAATGATTGCCACTAGCGGCGATGAAGCTTATGTTATGTTTTCAATGTTTCCGTTAAAGGCGGCTTATTTAACCGTAATCATTTCCGCAGTGGGATTTGTTGCGGGTGTGTTGACCGACAAATTTTACAAAGGTGGCACAAAACTTTTAACTAGCGAGGTTCACGGTTTTGAAATTCACAATGAAGAATATTGTGAATGTTATCCCGGTAACAGAATTATTCATCAATTGAAAAATATGTCTTTCCCGCGCGCATTGTTAATGGGGGTTCTTGTTATTTTTCTGTTTATTTTGTTTAGCAACACAGCCGAACACGGCGGCTGGAACTGGGTTAAAATTACACTTCTCGTTTCGAACCTGCTTGCTTTGTTTATAGTTGTAACCGTACCCGATCATTTTTTGGAAAAACATCTTTGGCAACATGTGTTAAAAAAACATTTGCTGAGAATATTTCTGTGGACTTTCGGTGCGTTATTGGTAATTCACATTTTGGAATCTTTTCTCGATTTGGAAGCCTGGATTCAAGCGAATTACATAACGGTTTTGCTTTTAGCCGTATTGATTGGAATTATACCGGAATCAGGCCCACATTTGATTTTTGTTACTCTGTTTGCAAACGGTTCGATTCCATTCAGTATTCTTTTGGCAAGTTCCATTGTTCAAGACGGACACGGAACACTTCCTTTGCTTGCCGTTTCCAAAAAGAGTTTTGTGGTTCTGAAATTAATTAACGTAATTGCCGGTTTGGTGCTCGGGTTTTTGGGATATCTGTCCGGATTTTAGATTATCCGGATTTTACAGTGGAGCCTTTGCGGGCACCAATCTTTCCGCCTGTATATTGCCCTAAAAAAAACGCTCCGACTAAAACGGGATAAGTCCACAATTGAAAACCCATTCCCGAATAAATTCTAAGGAAAATTACAACCGGTATGGGAAGGTGTATGGCCAAAAACCATTTCGGGGATTTCTTTTCTTGTTTAGCCCGCCATATTCCGAACGGGATATTTATCATATATACTAAAATTGCAACTATTACTACTTTCATTTTTAACCTGAATTATTTTATGAGGTGGAAAAATAACAAATATTATCGAGTTTCGGAAAAGTCGGTGACTTCACAAAAATGTTTAACGTGCAAAAACTATTTTGAATTTTGTTCCTTTACCTTTAAAGCTTTGAACTTTTATTTCCGCATTATTGATTTCACAGTATTTTTTTACAAGCGCCAAGCCCAAGCCGTTCCCTTCGAATTTTCTTGTATAACCCTGTTCCTCTTGAGAGAAAGGCGTAAATAAGTTAGGTAAATATTCTTTTGAAATGCCAATACCCGTGTCAATTATTTCCACAAAAATATCCTTGGCTCTGTTTTTTCCAAGTTTGATTGTAATTTTTCCTTTTTCGGTATACTTTACCGCATTATCGAGCAGGTTATTAATAATTTGGCTAACGGTATATTCATCTGCATAAATATTGTATGAACCGTTCGATTTTTTCAGTATTATATCCACGCCTTTTGCTTTCGCCATAGCCCTGTATTCTAAAAACAGAGGTTTAATTACACGGGAAAATAAATTGAACGTATTCTTGTTTGGTTCGTATGTACCGGTTTGCAGTTCCGACATGTTCAATATCAAGTCGATTGTTCTTGTAATTCGTTTACCGGCTCTTTCCATTAAAGAGAAAGATTGTTTCAAATCATCGGAAACCAAATTGTATAATTCGCTTTTAAGAAGACTGGAAAAACTTAAAATTGTATTAATTGGAGTTCTGATTTCATGACTCATTTGGGCGAGGAATTCGGATTTTAATTTATCGGATTTTTCGGCTCTTTCTTTTGCATCTATTAATGCTTTCTCCGCTTCTTTTTTTTCGGTTATGTCTTCAACAATTCCTTCCAAATATTTTTTTTGTGTTGATTTGTCTTCTAAAATACGCCCGTACACGCGAACGTTAATTATATTGCCTTTGCGGGTTCTAATTAAAGTTTCAAAACCGTCGATTTCACCTTTTTCTTTTGCCAATTTAATAAGTTTGTTTCTGTCCTTTGCACTTACATAGAAAACTTCGGGAATATTATACTTTGATATTTCCTCGAATGAATCACATCCGAACATTTTAACGAGGGCGGGATTTGCCATTATAAATTTGCCGTCCATCGTGCTGCGGTAAATTCCCACCTTTGCATTTTCGTACAGACTTCTGAAGCGCTCTTCGCTTTCCCTTAGTTCTTCTTCAATTTTATGCCTTTGAAGGGAATTTGCTATTGTTTCCCCGAAAATTTTAAGAGCCGGTAGAATGTTTTCTTCCATTTGTAAAATTTTATCCCGGGTAACGAATCCCATAAAACCGGTAAGTTGGTTTTCCCTTACGATGGGAATATTAATAAGGGATTTAATATTAAGACTTTCCAACTCTTCGCGCCAGGCTTTTTCCGATGGCGGTATTTGATCCAGCGAGTGAAGTACCACAGGTTCCAATTTTTTGATTCTTCGCCACCACCATTTTCTGTATTTAATCGAAACATTTTGCAGTTGTTTTTCCAAACCTTTAATTCCGAATCTGTTCCAATGGATTTTGCAGGAAAAGGATGAATAATCTCCGGAAAACTCAAATAAAAAACATGCATCGAAATTGAGGGAACTTCCTATTTTTTCAAACGATTTTAATATTTCGTTATCAAAGTTTTCCCGTTTTACATTAACGAATCCGGCAGAAATGGATGTTAATAGATTTTCCAGCTCTATTCTTTTTTTGAGTTGTGCTTCAGCTTTTTTTCTGCTTGAAATATCCCGGACTATTGCTTGCAAAAGTTCGCCGGAATCGAATTTAATCGGTGATAAATTTACTTCGGCGAAAAAAGATTCACCGTTGGCAGTTTGGTGAACCCACTCAAAAATAATTCCTTTCTTTTTATATGCCAACGCGATTAGTTTTTCGGCTTTTTCTTTCGAGCTTTCTCCGCCGGGTTGAAAAGGCGGCGAAAATTCATAGGGTGTATGATTTAAAATTTGTTCTTTTTTACACTTGAAGAGTTGCAATGTTTTAGAATTGCATTCGATGAATTTGTTATCTTTTAAAAGAAACAAGGCATCACCGGCGGAATGAAAAAATTCACGGTATTTTTCCAGGCTCAAAGTATTATTTTTGTAGCTATTTTTTGCCTTCTTGTCTTTTTTCTCAAAAGCGATGATGTAAAAATCGGGCGTAGCTGCCAGCACTTTTGCTGCAAACTCAAAAACATTTCCGTTTTTTAAGATAAAGGGGAAATTACCGATGGTCTTTTTTTTCTTTCCGGCTACTTTTAAGCTTTCTTTCCATTCTTTCTCGATCTTTTTACTTAACTTGGAATTGTTAATGGATTTTGTTAAAAAATTACTTAAATTAGAAATATCCGAAAGCTTGTAACCAAAGGTTTTTGTAAAAACAGGATTAACATAAATAATTTGGTGTGAGGAGGAAAAAATTATAACGGGTATATTGAGGTTTCCGACTAATTTTTTAATGGTAGTAAAGTTAATCTCATTTAGTCTGGAGCGAATAATACGGTTCTCTTTACTTTTCATTTTAGATGATATTCGTTTTTTTCCGTTATAATTTATTTGACCCTAAATTTACATATATATATTATCGGAATTACAGAGACTTTTTATAATTCCAATATTTTTTGAATCACTTAGAAATATTTAATTTTTTACTAAAAATAATATTTTAGAATTATGAACAAATATTTATATCAAATCAAGACTATAATAATTATAATTTCAATTATATCAATTAATATCACCGGGAAATCATTTCAACCCGTTAAAGCTAAAAACGGAATGGTTGTAACCGCAAGTCCTTTGGCGTCGGATGTTGGCGTAAAGATATTGAAAGACGGCGGAAATTCTGTTGATGCGGCAGTTGCCGTTGGGTTTGCGCTTGCGGTTACGTATCCGTATGCAGGTAATTTGGGCGGCGGTGGATTTATGGTTATTCACTTAAAAGACGGAAAAAACATAACGATAGATTACCGGGAAAAAGCGCCGTTAAAAGCATTCCGCGATATGTATTTGGATGAGAATGGAAATTTTGTACCGGAACTTAGTCAAGAAGGCGTAACATCTGCCGGAGTACCGGGAAGTGTTGCCGGACTGATTTACGCGCTTGAAAAATACGGTAGTTTACCTTTGGCAAGGGTAATTCAGCCTGCAATAGATTTGGCGAAAAACGGTTTTGTGTTGGATGAAAGTATGGCGGAATCATTCAAAAATCATTTGAATGATTTTAAAAAATATCCGTCGTCTTTCAAAAAATTTACAAAAGACGGTGTGCCTTACGAAGCGGGTGATTTATTCAAACAGCCCGATTTGGCTTGGACGTTAGAACAAATACGTGATCATGGTCGCAACGGATTTTACAAGGGCAAAGTAGCCGAATTATTAATCAAACAAATGAAAGAAATGGGCGGATACATCACCAAAGAAGATTTGCTGAAATATAAACCCGTGGAAAGGAAGCCCATAACCGGCACTTACCGCGGATATGAAATTGTTTCCATGCCTCCGCCAAGCTCCGGTGGAATTGCCCTGGTTGAATTATTAAATATTTTGGAAAATTATAAAATTGAGCGTAACGACTGGGGAAGCAGCAAACATATTCACAGGCTGGTTGAAGCAATGAAATACACATACGCCGATAGAACCGTCCATTTGGGCGATGAAGATTTTTATCCGGTGCCCCGGAAAATGCTTCTTTCCAAAGATTACGCTAAAAAGATATACAATTCTATTGCGGATACCGCAACACCGTCGAAACAAATAAAGCACGGCAATCCTGCTGAATTTATTGAGAGCACGGAAACAACACACTACTCCGTTTACGATAAGTGCGGGAATGCTGTAAGTGTAACAACAACCATAAATTCGGCATACGGTTCGAAAGTGGTTGTAGCGGGCGCCGGCTTTCTTTTAAATAATGAAATGGATGATTTCAGTGCAAAACCTGGAGTTCCCAACCAATTCGGTTTACTTGGAAGCGAAGCCAATTCAATTCAACCGGAAAAAAGAATGCTTAGCTCGATGACTCCCACAATTGTTTTAAAAGATAACAAACCGTTCATTATTGTCGGCTCACCCGGAGGTTCAACAATAATTACAGTGGTATTGCAGGTAATAATGAACGTTATTGATTTCGGGATGGATATTCAAGAAGCTATCAGTGCGCCCAGAATTCATCACCAATGGTTCCCCGATAAAATTTTTACGGAACGCTTTGCCGTTGTGGATGATGTTAAAGCGAATCTGGAAAAAATGGGATACAAATTTGCTGAAATGTATCCTTCTTTCCGCATCATCGGCAGGGCGCAGGGAATACTGATTGATACGGATACCGGGGTAGTATATGGCGCAACCGATCCGCGGGGTAGAGGCAAAGCCGCTGGTTATTAATTTATGATATAAATTAAATCTTAACCGTTTCCGTTTAATTTTTTTTCGGATTTATCACCTTTTTTTACGGATTCCTCAAAAGATCATTTAAGAGTTATCCGATTGATTTATTATATAAAAAATGTTATTTTGGAAAAAATAGACGCTCTATCCGCTTTCATTTTTACGGAAATCCGGTCCATAATAAGAATTTTATAACTCACATAAATCATTCACAAAAAAAGAGGGACCCATGAGTAAAACCGATCTATTTCTAAATCGTATTTCCAAAATTAATACGATTACATTTACCTTACTTCTACTTGTTTTTCTAACGGTAAATTCACCCGTGCTTTCACAAAACATGGGAAAAATCAAAGGTACCGTTACCGATGCAAGCACAGGAGAGCCGCTGCTAGGAGCAAATGTTACGGTAGTCGGAACTCAAATAGGTGCGGCAACAAATACTTCCGGAGAATATTCTTTAAAATTAAAACCCGGAAAGTATACTATTCAAGCAAGCTTTGTAAGTTACAAAGCCGCCACCGAGCAAGTAACGGTTACACCGGGGAAAACCGTTGTACTTGACTTCAAATTGGAATCCGATTTAATAGGAACAGGTGAAGTTGTTGTTTTGGGTACAAGACGTACAAACAGAACCGTGGTTAATTCACCCGTACCAGTTGATGTTTTAACCGAAAAAGCAATTGAGCAAACCGGCGCAACACAAACCACACAATTGTTAAAAATGTTAGTTCCTTCTTTCAATCAACCGCAAAATACAATTACCGACGGTTCCGATGAAGTACGCCCAGCGGCAATCAGAGGAATGAACCCCGATCACGTTTTGGTTCTTATTAACGGTAAAAGAAGACACCAAAGTGCTCTTATCCACGTTAACGGTTCAATAGGCCGAGGTTCTTCTGGAGTCGATTTGAACGCAATTCCGGTAGGTGCAATTGAAAAAATTGAAGTGCTGAGAGACGGAGCCTCCGCTCAATACGGTTCCGATGCCATCGCAGGAGTAATTAACATTATATTGAAAAAGAAAGTAGGCTTGGATGTTTCGGTAACAGCCGGCGAATATGTTACAACTCAAAAAAGAGGATATGGCGAAGATGAATATAACATTGCCGGTGAAGATGCTTCCTCTTACAGTTGGGACGGCAAAGTTGAAGATGTAAACATTACCGACGGCTTTTCCACCGATGTAAATGTCGGTTACGGTTTGAATGTTGGCAACGGCGGTATTTTATACGTTAGCGGTGTTTATGTTAACCACAACGGTACAAATAGAGCCGGATTGGATCCGAGACAGCAATATTTTAATATCGATTGGGCAACCACAAACAACACACCCGATCCGAGAGAAGCAACTTTTAACAGATTGAATCATCATTGGGGCGATTCCCGTACGATTGATATGGGCGTATTTTTGAACACCGATATTCCGATTAAGGAAAATCTTAATTTTTACGCATTCGGTGGATATACTTACAGAACCGGTTTTGCCGGCGGGTATTACAGAAGATCGCTCGATAACAGAAACGTCCGGGCAATTTATCCCGATGGTTTCCTGCCAAAAATTTCACCGAAAATTTACGACGGTTCTATCGTTGCCGGATTAAAAGGAAATTTCGGTAAGTGGTCTTACGATTTTGCACAAACATTCGGCACAAACACATTTAATTTTAACACTTTCAACACACTTAACGCTTCGTTCGGTACACAAAGCAAAACAAGTTTCGACGATGGCAGCCTTAAAGCATCTCAAGCTGTAACCACGGCAGACTTTTTAAGAACTTACGATATCGGAACGGCGGAACCGCTAACGGTTGCTGTTGGTGCCGAATTCCGTTGGGAAAATTATCAAATAGTTGCCGGCGAACCGATGTCGTACGAAAACGGAGGAGTTCCTATTTTAGACGGACCGAATGCCGGTCAACCCGCTCCGGTCGGCTCACAAGTGTTCCCGGGATTTTCCCCGAAGAACGAACAGAACGAAAGCAGAACCAATTTCGGTTTTTACGTTGACTTGGAAAACAATGTTGTTAAAAACTGGACGGTAAGCGTTGCCGGAAGATATGAAAACTACAGCGATTTCGGCTCGGCTTTTGCAGGTAAGTTTGCAACCCGTTACGAATTTGCAAAAGGGTTCGCATTCAGAGGCGCCGTAAGTAACGGTTTCAGAGCGCCGTCTTTATCCCAAGCGTTTTTCTCTTCCATTGCTACAAACTTTATTGGCGGCGTTCCATTCGAAGTGGGAACTTTCCCGGTAAACACCGACGTAGCAAAAGCATTGGGAGCAAAACCGCTGAAAGCCGAAACTTCGGTTAACATTAGTGCCGGTTTTACCGTCTCGCAAGAAAATTTCGATTTAACTGTTGACGGATACATGATAACTTTGGCCGACCGCATCGTTCTTTCCGAAAACTTCAGAGGCGGCGACATCCCGAATTTCTTGCAAGCACGCGGAATTAATGCAACCGGCGGTAGATATTTTACCAATGCCGTTGATACAAAAACTTTGGGACTGGATGTCACGGCTAAATACGGTATCCGCCTGAATCAAAAATCAAGTTTGAAATTCATTGTTGCTATGAATTTCAATAAAACCGAAATTACAAATAAAGACGAAATTCAAACTCCGCAAGAACTCAAACAAATTACCGATATTCCTTTGTTGGGAAGAGTTGAGCAAGGCAGAATCGAAAAAGGGCAACCTCTCTCTTCTTGGGATTTTGCAGTCAGTTATGCTTACGATAAGTTTAACACAACTCTCAGGGTTCATAGATACGGAGAATTTACTTCATATAATCAAGATCCTGCAAGGGATCAAACTTTCGGAACGGTTTGGCATGCAAATATCGATTTTGCATATGAGTTAATGCAACAATTAACATTAGCCGTTGGTGTTAACAATATTTTTGATGCTTATCCCGACAAAAATCTTAAGAGAAACAGTTTTAACGGGATTTTCCCTTATAGCAACTTTACACCATCCGGATATAACGGAAGATATATTTACACACGCTTGAAACTAAACCTCTAAAATTAATTCAAACGGAATGGGGGCATTTTTGCCCCCATTTTTTTATATTATTTTGGTTATCTTACCTGTAGTTTTGCTCTACTGTAAACTTATTTTCAAAAATTACAGAGAAATAGAAAGGTTTACCCCAAGTTGAAAAAGGAGATAATCAAAATGAAAAACATAAAACTTGTATTAATTGTTTTTTTATTAACTCTGTCAATTGTTTCGGCACAAACAAAGTGGAAATTCGATAAAGCCCACACAAACATCGGCTTCAGTGTAACACATTTGGTAATTACCGAAGTGGAAGGAAATTTCAAAAAGTTCGGCGGAAAAATTATTACAAACGGGGACGATTTTGAAAATGCACAAGTTGAATTTTGGGCTGACGTTAACAGCATAAATACCGAAAACAAAAAAAGAGATAAACATCTTAGGTCGGATGACTTTTTCAATGCGGAGAAATTTCCCAAACTTACATTCAAAAGCAAGTCGTTTACCAAAACAGGCGAAAACAAATATAAAATGGTTGGCGATTTAACTATTCGCGGCATAACCAAAGAAGTTACTCTCGATGTAATTCACAACGGTACTATTAAAGATCCGTGGGGAAATACAAGAGCCGGTTTTAAAATTACGGGTGCAATTAACCGCTTCGATTTCGGTTTAAAGTGGAATAAATTAATGGAATTAGGTGGCGCAGTTGTTGGAGATACCGTTCGAATAAATATTAACACCGAACTGAAAAAAGTGTAGTAAATCTTTACGGCGGGTATAAAATTTTATTTGAAATATTAGGAAAATGATGTTAAATTTGTGGTTCTAAAAAAAAGAAGGAATAATAATGGCGAATCACGCATCGGCAAAAAAAAGAATTAGAACAAGCGAGAAAAGAAGACTGCGAAATAAAGCGACACTTTCCAGAATTAAAACGGAAATGAAAAAAGTTTTAACGACGGAAAAAATCGAAGAAGCCGAAAAAAATTTGAAAACGGCTGTTTCCGTTATCGATAAAGCCGTTAGCAAAGGCAGGTTACACAAAAATACTGCCGCAAGAAAAAAAGCGAGATTAACAAAATATGTTAATTCGCTTGCTGCCAAAAACTAATTCGAATTAAATTTTACGTCAGATTAAAACGGGGCAAAATTATTTTGCTCCGTTTTTTTTGTTGCAATCTTCCAAACTTTCTATCGCATCAATTCCGGCAGGCATCGGAAGGAAAAATCTGATTTCCTGAATCTCCCCGTTTTTCTTAATCAACTTATCCACTTTTTTCTTTATTAAAACGCTGTGTTCAATAAAAATATCGTCGTCAACTATTGTACCGAATAAATAACTGGTGCCTTTTATCGTTACGTTCTTGCCAATTCTTAGCGGGAATTCGTCCGAACCCGTCATATTTACACTAGATTCGATGCGGGAATTTTCTCCAATTACAATATTTCCTTTAATTATATCACCCCATAAAATTTCCACATTATCGCCGATTATAAATTTTTGATTGGGAAAGCAGGACAAATGGGCATTTTCCCAAACGGTAACATTTTTACCGAATATCACATTTCCCTGAACACAAACGTTTTTTTTCAGAGTTAAATTGTAATTCAGCTTAACTCCTTTTCCAATGTATACGCCTTTTCCCACTTTCAAATCGAGGGGTTTACCTTTCTTATCGGCTTTTATTATTTCGTCAATTACCGATTCGTCAATAAAAAAATCATCCGGATCGTCAATCTGTACTATATCTTTAATTCTGTCATACATCATTTTGCGGGCAATGTTTTCCATTTGCTTTAAAACGGATTTGTTGTTGAAGCCCATAATAACATATTGTTGTTCCGGACTCACAGCTCTTACGGTTAAACCGTTTTTGTTGAAAACACTAATCAAGTCTGTAATATAAATTTCTTTTTGAACATTTTTATTTTCTAGTTTATTTATTAATCTTTTTAACGGTTTGTATTTAAATGCAAAAACACCGGAGTTGAACTCGTTGTTGTTTATTAGCTCTTCTTTTGTAAACCCGTATTTTTTGCCGTTGAAATTAACGGTGTATAATTCATTGTCTTTAATCGACAAAATGTCTTTGTACTCTTTGATTTCAATTACTTTACCGTAATCTTTTCCCGAAGGGTTTCCGTTTATATCTTCTTTTTTTACTCTGATTATTCTCCCGTAATAATTGTTTTCCGGATTTCCGCTGTACAAGCCGGTCAACACCATCAAATCGGCGTTCGATTTAACAAATTTGTTTTTGAACATTCGCATAGTTTTATCGTTAATCAATCCCATGTCGCCCGGAAGAACATAGATATTGCCATCATATTTTTTCCTGATGTTTTTTAACGCTTCTTGAACGGCATGACCGGTTCCGTTTTGTACTTGTTGATATGCAAAAACCGTGTTTTTTCTTTTTCCGATAACTTTAATTACATCTTCCGCTTTAATTCCCACAACAATGATTGTGTTTAATTTTTTTAAGCCTTTGCTGCATGCATTCACAACCCGCTCCACGGTTGGGACTTCCCAAATTTTATGGAGCATTTTTGATGTTTGGGATTTTATTCGCTTTCCGTGACCGGCAGCTAAAATTATGGCGGTTTCCTTTACGTTGTAATCGAATCCGGTCGAGTATTCCTTAATTAATTTGTTAATTTCTTTAACGTTATTATTGTTTGTTTTCATTCAAACTCCGTAATCTTTAAGATTAAATTTTTGCCAACTATACAAATTTAGCAATAATTCGGCTTAGTTTACTACTTGTGCTTCATTTTGTATATTTAATTTTTACAAAACAATAGGAAATTGTCGGAATGTCAAGCTCAAAATTTAATTTTAAGGAGATTAAAATGCAGTTTAATAAAAAGTTAAATTTTATAATTGTTTCGTTTTTATTTCTTGTTTTGTCGCTTGGAATGTTGCCTTCTTCTCCGGAAGAAGGAATGTATCCGCTGAGTGAAATTCATAAATTAAGGTTGAAAGAAGCAGGACTCAAGATAGATAAAAAGGAAATTTACAATCCGGACGGAGTAAGTTTGGTTGATGCTTTGGTTAAAGTCGGTGGTTGTACCGGTTCATTTGTTTCGGAAGAGGGATTAATCTTAACAAATCATCATTGTGCTTTTCGTGCATTAAATAAAGCAAGTACTCCCGGAAACAACTACTTGGAAAACGGATTTCTGGCCGACAAGCGGGAAGATGAGATTCCTGCCGAAGGTTACACCTGCAGAATTACTGAATCATACGAAGATGTGTCGGATCAAATTCTCTCGGCAATAGAAGGCGTTGACGATTTGGCGGAACGTTCGAAGATCATATCGGAAAAGATGGAAGAAATAGGTAAGGCAGCCTCTTCCGGGGATGAATCGATAATCGGTCAAGTTTCCGAAATGTTCAAAGGCAAAACCTATGTTTTGTTTAAGTACCGGGTGATTAAAGACGTACGTTTGGTTTTTGCGCCGCCCAGAACAATCGGGGAGTTTGGCGGCGAAACGGATAATTGGATATGGCCGCGTCATAGCGGCGATTTTGCTTTTTTACGTGCTTACGTTGCACCGGATGGCAGTGCAGCCGGATATTCCGCTGAAAATGTTCCGTATAAACCGAAACGGTTTCTGAAAATTAATCCGAACGGAGTGAAAGAGGGTGATTTCGTTTTTATTCTCGGTTACCCAGGCAGAACCTACAGGAACCGTCCCTCCCAATTTCTTGAATATCAAAACAATTACCAATTGCCATACATTGCGCAAATATTTGAATGGATGATTAAACAAATGGAAGAAATCGGCGCGGGCAACCCTGAGTTGGAACTGAAGTTCGCCACTCCGGTTAAACGGCTGTCCAACACTATGAAAAATTACAAAGGAAAATTGCTCGGCTTAAAAAGAATTCCCATAATTGCCAACAAGAAAAAGGAAGAAACCGGCTTGCAAAAATTTATCGATTCGAATCCCGGGCTCAAAGCACAGTACGGCAGTATTCTATACGACATAGATATTGTTTATAACAAAATGTTTCAAATAGCCCAAGCCGATTTATGGTTCAGGGTATTCAACAGGTTTTCGGTTACAAGAAATTTGATAAACATGATTTTCGAATATTCCGAAGAGAGTAAAAAGCCGGAAGAAGAGAAAAAAGAAACATACAAAGAAGAAAACAAAGACAAACTGATGAAAAAAATTGACGGATTGTTTTCCGGGTTAAACAAAGAATTTGAACGACGGTTTCTCATCAAAATGTTTACCGACGCATTGAGCTTTAAGTCCACCTCCAAAATTGATGCTGTGGAAAAATTAACCGGGGGCGGTAAAAATATTTCCGCAATACCGGCATTTGTGGATAATGTAATAATGAAACAGGGAATTTTTGATAAAGAAAGGTATTTAAAGTTATTGAATGATGCGGGAGAAATTGATTTTTCCGTGCAACCGTACGCCTTTTTTAAAGAATTAAAAATTCAAAGTAAAAAAATTAATAATGAAAGGGAAAAAACAAACGGTGCGCTTACACCGCTTTCGGCAAAGTTAATTGAAATAAAAAGAATTTGGAAAAAGAAAAGCTTTATTCCCGATGCAAACGGAACCTTGCGTTTAACTTACGGTAGAATAAAAGGCTATTCCCCTGCCGATGCCGTGTATTATTCGCCGGTTACAACAATCAAAGGAATAATTGAGAAAAGTTATTTGGGCGGGGAATATACAATCCCACAGAAAATCCGCGAACTGTTCGATTCAAAAGATTTCGGTAAATTTTATAACAGAACGGTAGAAGGTGTTCCGGTAAATATTCTGTATAACACAGATACAACCGGTGGAAATTCCGGAAGTCCGATTATGAACGCTTACGGAGAACTTATCGGATTGAACTTCGACAGGGCATTTGAAGCTACTATAAACGATTTCGCATGGAACGACGATTACAGCCGGTCGATTGGAGTTGATATCCGCTATATTTTATGGGTAACCCAAAAAGTTAGCGGTGCAAAAAATTTGTTGAAAGAACTCGGTGCACTGTAAAGTAAATGATAAACATTGCGAGAATGTTCTTGTATTTTGAGGTATGGGAATACCTCCGTTGAACTTTTTTGCACTAAATTTCGTAACTTTGCTATTCGAAATAAAAAGTACATGGCATCTTATTAAAACATAATAAGGGAAATAATTTTTATGAGCGATACATTAAAAAACGAAGCGGAAGAAATAAAAGAACAAGAAACCCGGGAATGGCTCGAGTCTCTTGAATACGTTTTGAGAACCGGAGGACCCGGGAGAGTAAGAGAACTATTGCATGAACTGGATAATTACGCATACGAAGCAGGCGTCGAACTTCCGTTTACTGCAAATACACCATACATTAACACAATTCCGAAAGAAAAACAACCGAAATTTCCCGGCGGGCGCGAAATCGAGCGGAGAATAAAGAGTTTGGTAAGATGGAACGCAATGGCAATGGTGGTAAGGGCAAACAAAGAAGAACCGGGAATCGGCGGGCACATTTCAACTTTTGCCTCTGCTGCAACTTTGTACGAAATCGGGTTTAATCACTTTTTCAGAGGCAAAGACCATAACTTTGAAGGTGATATAGTTTATTTCCAAGGTCACGCTGCACCGGGAATTTACGCCCGAGCATTCCTCGAAGGTAGAATTTCCGTTGAACAGCTTAGAAATTTCAGAAGGGAATTAAGAAAAGGCGGAGGACTTTCCTCATATCCCCACCCTTGGTTGATGCCTAATTTTTGGGAGTTTCCTACCGTGTCAATGGGATTGGGACCAATAATGGCAATATACCAAGCACGGTTCAACAGGTATTTGGAAAACCGTGGTTTAAAAAAACCCAGCGATGCCAAAGTCTGGGCTTTCTTGGGCGATGGTGAAACCGACGAACCCGAAACACTCGGTGCAATTTCGTTGGCAGCGCGGGAAAACTTGGATAATTTGATTTTTGTAATTAATGCCAACCTGCAACGTTTGGATGGACCCGTAAGAGGAAACGGAAAAATAATTCAAGAACTCGAAGCGGTTTTCCGTGGCGCCGGATGGAATGTAATCAAAGTGATTTGGGGAAGCGATTGGGACCCTCTTTTGGAACAAGACAAAACCGGATTGCTGGTTAAACGGATGAACGAAATTGTTGACGGTGAATCGCAAAAATATATTGTTGAAGACGGCGCTTACATCAGAAAACATTTCTTCGGTAAATATCCCGAACTGCTTAAATTGGTCGAAAATTACAGCGATGAAACCCTCGAAAAAATGAAACGCGGCGGGCACGACCCCGAAAAAGTTTACGCCGCATTCAAAGCCGCAATGGAAACAAAAGGCAAACCGACCGTTATTATTGCCAAAACCGTTAAAGGCTACGGCTTGGGTGAAGCCGGGGAAGGAAAAAATATTACTCACTCCCAGAAAAAACTGAACGAAGAAGAATTAAGGGAATTCAGAACAAGATTTGGAATTCCTATTTCCGATGATGAAATTGCCAAAGCTCCTTTCTACCGCCCCGCCGAAGACAGTCCAGAAATAATTTATCTTAAAAAGCGCCGAAAAGAACTTGGCGGCTACATTCCCAAAAGACATGTTGCGGCGCAACCGGTTCACACACCTTCGGAAGATTTATTTAAAGAATTTTACGAAGGTACCGGCGAACGGGGAGTTTCAACTACAATGGTTTACGTTAGAATGCTAACAAAACTTTTGAAAGACAGGGATATTGGAAAATTAATTGTTCCCATTGTTCCCGATGAAGCCAGAACATTCGGAATGGAAGCATTGTTCAGACAAGTTGGAATTTATTCGAGCCGCGGACAACTTTACGAACCGGTTGATAGAGACAGCTTGCTCTATTACCGCGAAGCTAAAGACGGTCAGATTTTGGAAGAAGGAATAACCGAAGCCGGTTCAATGTCTTCTTTTATTGCAGCCGGAACGGCATACGCCACACGTGGAATCAATACAATTCCGTTTTTCACTTTTTATTCTATGTTCGGATTTCAAAGAATAGGCGACCTTGCATGGGCGGCTGCCGATATGCGTGTGAAAGGATTTTTAATCGGAGCAACCGCAGGCAGAACAACACTTGCCGGCGAAGGATTGCAACATCAAGACGGACAAAGCCATCTCTACGCTTATGCAATCCCAACACTTAAAGCATACGATCCTGCTTTTGCGTATGAATTGGCAGTGATTGTTCGCGAAGGAATTTACAGAATGTATGAAAAACAAGAAGACCTTTTCTACTACATAACCGTGATGAACGAAAACTATCCGATGCCAAAAATGCCGAAAGGTGTTAAAGAAGGCATACTTAAAGGAATTTATAAATTCAAAAAGACTAAGAAGAAAACAACCAAAAACAAAGTACATCTCTTCGGAAGCGGTGCAATTCTTAACGAAGCTATAAAAGCCGGTGAGATTTTGGAAGAAAAGTTCAACATTCCGGTTGATGTGTGGAGTGTTACCAGTTACAAAAATTTACACTACGATGCAATTGATACCGAACGGTGGAATATGTTAAATCCCGGTGCAAAACCCAAAACACCCTTCATAGCCGAAGCAACGAAAGGAGAAGGAGGCGTTTTCGTTGCGGCACTCGATTACGTCCAAATTTTGGGTGATGCTATTTCAAAATGGTTGCCCGGACCTCTGCACACACTTGGTACGCTTGGTTTCGGCAGAAGTGAAAGCAGGGAAGCTTTGAGGGATTTCTTCGAAGTGGATGCCAAACATATTGCTTATGCTTCTTTGTATTCGTTGGTTAAGGAGAAGAAACTTAAACCTGAAACTTTGAAAAAAGCAATTAAAGAATTGAAAATCAATCCCGGAAAACCGAATCCGTTAAATTCGTAAAATAAGGAATTGAAAAAATTATGATAAAAGAATTTAAATTGCCCGAATTGGGCGAAAATATAGAAACCGCCGATATTGTAAAAATCACGGTTTCACCAGGAGATAAAGTTGAAGTTGATCAAATAGTGCTCGAAATTGAAACCGATAAAGCTACTATTGAAGTTCCGTCGGAATACAGTGGTGTGGTGAAGGAAGTTCTTGTCAAGGAAGGTGAAACCGCTAAAGTCGGTCAAGTTATCTTTACCCTCGAAGCTGGGGATGAATCTCCGGCGGATAAAAGTGAACCCGGAGAAAAACAAATACCGGCAAAACCTGAACCAAAGGAAGAAACCGGACCGGTTGAGCAGAAACCCAAAGTTCAGTCCCATGTACAAAGTGGAATTATTGAATTCAAACTTCCGGATTTGGGAGAGAATATCGAATCTGCGCAAATAGTAAAATTTCTTGTTAAAGTCGGCGATAAAATAAACGAAGGGGATGTTTTATTCGAGCTTGAAACCGATAAAGCCACTATCGAAGTTCCGTCGGAAGTTTCGGGAATAGTGAAAGAAGTTAAAGCAAAAGACGGCGATACGGTTAAAATTGGCGACGTGATTATGTTAATAGAAACCACGGAAACGCAAAAAGCTGTTGAACAACCGGAAACAACAATGCAAACCCCGGAAACACAAACATCCCGAAAGGTAATTGAAGAAGAACCTGCCGTACAAAGCGGTGAAGAAAATAAATCCGTTCCGCCGGTTGTTACCAAACGTACCGGAATGCCGGAAAAAATTGCTCCGGCAGCACCTTCGGTAAGAAGATTTGCCCGTGAAATAGGAATTGACATTAACCAAGTGCCTGGATCCGGTCCCGGCGGAAGAATTTCCATTGATGATGTAAAGAAATTCGCAAAAAGAATTAACCAAAGTTTAACCCAAGGCACCGGAGCCCCGGTTGGAATTAAACATGAACCGTTACCCGATTTTTCCAAGTGGGGTGAAATCGATATTCAACCAATGAGCAACATACGGAAGAAAACAGCGGAACACCTTTCGTATGCATGGGCTACAATTCCGCATGTTACACAGTTCGACAAAGCGGATATAACCGGATTGGAAAAATTGAGAAAACAATATGCCAAAACCGCCGAAGCTAAAGGCGGAAAGCTTACCGTTACAGCCATTCTTCTGAAAGTTATCGCTTACGCGTTGAAAAAATTTCCTCAATTCAACGCCAGTATCGATATGCACAAAAATGAAATTATTTATAAAAAATATTATAACATCGGGGTGGCTGTGGATACCGACCGGGGATTGATTGTTCCGGTAATTAGAGATGTGGATAAGAAAAGCGTAATCGAACTTTCCGTTGAGTTAAGTGAGATTTCCGCAAAAGCAAGGGATAAAAAAATTACAATTGAAGACATGCAAGGCGGAAACTTCACAATCAGCAACCTGGGCGGAATTGGCGGTACAGGTTTTACCCCGATTGTTAATTCACCCGAAGTTGCTATTCTCGGTGTTTCGCGCGGACAAATGGAACCTGTATTCAAAGACGGTGAATTTGTTCCGCGACTCATGTTACCTGTTTCTTTGTCGTACGACCACAGAATTATTGACGGAGCCGATGCGGCAAGGTTTTTACGTTGGGTGGCTCAAGCCCTGGAACAGCCGTTTTTACTGATTTTGGATTGAAATTTTAACATTATTCATAGCCATACTCTTGCTCAAAACTATTTTTAATAACAATGTTAATTTGAATACAAAAAGTGTTTGTGATAAAAAGCGTATCGGCAAGTGAAAAGGAAAACCGAAAGTGAAATATTTTGGAAAATAAAAAGTAATTTTTAACGGAGAATAAATGAAAAAAGTTCAGCTGGCTGTAATTGGCGGCGGACCCGGAGGATATGCAGCTGCGTTCCATGCGGCGGATTTGGGATTGGAAGTTACATTGATCGACATGGAAAAAAATCCGGGCGGAGTTTGCCTTTACCGAGGATGTATTCCTTCGAAAGCATTGTTGCATGTTGCCAAATTGATTTACGAAACTCAAGAAGCTAAAAAATGGGGGGTCGATTTCGGTAAGCCGGAAATCAATTTGGATAAATTAAGAAAGTTCAAAAAAAAGGTTGTTACTAAACTTACCGGCGGACTCGGTCAGCTTGTAAAACAACGTAAGATAAATTACATTCAAGGCAAAGCATCATTTTTAAACGGCAATACCCTTTCAATTGAACTTGCTACCGGTGGAACGGAAGAACTTGAATTTGAAAAAGCAATACTTGCAACCGGCTCGGTTCCTTCAACAATTCCCGGATTTCCCGTCAATTCAAGTAAAATTATGTCTTCACGGGAAGCATTGGAATTGGAAAATATACCGGAAAAATTGCTCATTTTGGGTGGCGGTTACATCGGACTTGAAATGGGTTCGGTCTATTCCGCTTTGGGCAGTGAAATTACGGTTGTGGAAATGATGCCGCAACTACTTCCCGGTGCCGACGCGGATTTGGTTGAAGTTCTAACTAAATCCTTGCAAAAAAAATTCAAAACAATTCTTCTTAATACCAAAGTTGTAAACATGACCGAAACAAAAACCGGCGTTTCGGTAAACTTCGAAGGTGAGAATGTAAAAGAACCCGAACAGAAATTCGATAAAGTTCTTATTGCGGTCGGTAGAAGAACGGTTACCGCCGGCTTGGGATTGGAAAATACGAAAATAAAAACCGATGAACGCGGTTTCGTTGTGGTTGATGAAAAACAACAAACGGATGAGCCCTCCGTATTTGCAATCGGTGATATTGTGGGTGGAGCTATGCTTGCTCATAAAGCATCCGCCGAGGGTAAAGTTGCAGTTGAAGCAATTTTAGGTAGAAAAGTGGCTTTCGAACCTGCGGCAATTCCCGCTGTGGTTTTTACGGATCCGGAACTTGCGTGGACAGGCGTAACCGAAAACGAAGCCAAAGAACGCGGAATTAATTATAAAGTAACCAAATTTCCTTGGGCGGCTAGTGGGCGCGCTACAACTTTAGACAGATACGACGGACTGACCAAACTTATTTTTGATGCCGCCAGCGGCAGGGTTTTGGGAATGGGCATTGTTGGACCCGGAGCCGGAGAGTTAATTGCAGAAGGAACTTTGGCCGTGGAAATGGCTGCCTTGGCAAAAGATGTTGCTCTTTCAATTCATCCTCACCCGACATTGTCGGAAACGGTTATGGAATCGGCGGAATTGTTTTTCGGACACACAACGCATTTGTACAAACCGAAAAGGAATTAATAAGACAAACTTCTTGCTTGGAGACAATAAAGTGAAGTTTGTTCACTCTTTACCGTTTTCAACAAACTGGGTAGCGTAATAAGCCGGATTCAATCCTTCCCCTGTTGATTTTTTTATCATTTCGTTCCACGGATAAACCGCGCCGTAATTGAAGAACAGGTTTTTGAGGTAGTTCCCCACTTCTTTTTCTCCAACGAAACTAACGGTTTTCTTACCTGTTTGATTTAATACTTTATCTTTTATGTAATAATAAAGTTGTGAGGCAAGTAGTTCACCAAGCATATAATTATGATAATATGCCGGATAAAGCGATATATGAATTTTCGCAGCCCAATCCGGTTTGTTCCGTCCTTCAGGTTTTTGCAATTTCTGATATTTGCTTACAAGTTCCCACCATAATTTATTCAGGTCTTGATCCGGACGGGCATACATTTCCCGTTCGAACCGGAAAACAACCTGTACCCAACGTGAAAAGATGATTTGTTCTGTTCTTAGTGATTCAATGCAATCATCGGCAAAAGGTGCAATTTCATCTTCCGTTACAATCGACATATCTTTTAACCATTCGGGATTCGACGCAAATCTTCCGAACAACATTGCAATTGCCTCGGTGGTGAAGATGTGTGAATGAGTCCGGAGCAGCCATGGTAAATCGGGATTAATATATTTATCGTACACGGCGTGACCCAATTCATGCAGCATTGTTCCCATCCATTTATAATTGGGTTTTATGTTACATAAAATCCGCACGTCACCGCTCCGGTCAATATCGGTGCAATATGCGTGTTGGTACTTTCCTTCTTTTTCATACAAATCGCTTCTGGCTAAAATGTCGTCAATGTTTAAATCCAATCCGTTAAAATATTGCCTGGAAAGTTCAACGATATCTTTATCTTCAAAAAATTTATCCAAATCGACATTGTATATTTTGGGTCCGAGTTGAAAAAACTTGTCTTGATAATGCCACGGCATTAATTTTTCTTCCGGCACATTGTATTTTGCCGAGAGATGCTCGTCTATTGTGGATTTTATTTTTTCAAACTCGGCGCTGATTTTTGAATCGAGTAAATCGAAAATTTTTAATATACCGGCGGAGTTTTGTTCATTTAATTCCAGACTCATTTCAAAATAATTTGGGAACCCGAGTTCTTGCGCACCGCGGTTGCGCAATTTCACCAAAGTCAAAACATCATTAAAAATTTCTTCTCCTATTTTTTTGCTTGCAAGCCAAGTTTCTTCAAGTTGTTTGGAATCGGTCGAGTTTTCCAGAATTTCATCGATTTGATTTTCGGTTAAAGTATCACCGTTTAACGGTGCGCGGTAAGTGGCGAATTTTTCTTCAACCTTGGTGGAAAGTTTAATTATCTCTTCAAGCAAATCTTCGTTCATTTGGTGGGAAAGAAAAGTATTGTAAAGCAAATCGAGTTGCCGCTTCAGAAAAAGGTCGTTTATTTCGTTTTTTTCTTTGAATTTTTTAAGCTCATTGAAAGCGTGTCTATCTGAATAAACTTTACTCAGCTTCAATTCCAAATCGGAAGCTTTTTTGTAATCTTCCGGTTTACCGCTTATCGAAGCATCGAAATATGCAATGTGGGCATCTCTCGTAAGCGGTATAATCTTCTCAGTAATTTCATGCAAAAACTGTTCGAATTTTTCTTCCATCTTTTCCTTGTTGTTAAAAATTATTGTGGCAAATATAAAAATAATTTATTAAAAATTATAGAATTGAAAAGATTAGAAGTTCAATAAATCTTCGTCGCGCAGAACCATTAATATGGCTGATTGGGGGACAATGACAAGTTTGTTATTCTCCAATTCTATTTCAACTGCTTCACGTTTGAGGTAAAGGGCAAAATCTCCTTCTTGAACTTGGAGCGGGATGAATTTGTGGGATGAATCTTCTTTCCACGGTTCGTCTTCATCAACCGGATTGGCAATCGGGTAACCGGGTCCTACTTTTATCACGTATCCACCTTGAACTTTTTCACGCTCTTTTACACCGGGAGGCAAGTATAAGCCGCTGTTGGTTTTTTCCAAATCCTCTTCCGGTTTTATTAGTACGCGGTCGCCGATTACTACTATTTTTGAAGTATCAATCATTATATTTCCCGAAAAAGAAAATCCAATAAATAAAAATACGCAACATTTCAACAAACTTAAAACATTTCTGTTCCTTTTTGCTTTTCGTTGGAATTTTATTTCGAACGGAAAATTTTATAAATACAGTATAAAAGTGGATAAATTTTACTAAATTGCGGTTTAATTTTCTGAATTTTGTTCACTAAGGTGTTTTTTGATGGGAAAAATTATTGCTGTTTCCTCACCCAAAGGCGGTGTGGGAAAAACTACTACTGCCGTAAATTTGGCTTTTGCCCTTGCACAAAATAATAAAAGAACTCTTCTTATCGATACAGATACATCGAACCAAATTGCACTTACTTGCGGAATTACCGGGTTTGATAACGTAGGTACGCTTTACGATATTCTAAACTACATTTCAAAATTTGAAGAATCCGTAAACTCCACCGAAATTGAAAACCTGGATATAATTCCTTTTAAAAAAATTTCGTTTGAAGAGGAATTGTTTTTGGCTGATATCAGCTTCGATCAGTTTCTGTTACGGAATTTGTTTCCGGCAAAGTTTCCGGATTATGATTTTGTAATAATCGATTGTGCACCTAACTTAACCGGGTTGACCGCCAACGTATTGAATTTGGCGGATTCGGTTTTAATTCCCGTTAAATCCAGTTTATATTCCGTTGATGCCGCAACCAGAATGATTGAACACATTACTAAAATTTCTGAAACATCGAACAAAAAATTAAAAGTTGAAGGAATTTTGCTTACCATGCACGAATTTAATACCCGTGCTTCCTTAAAAGTAAAAAAACAGCTTTACAAATTATTTCCACATCACATGTTGACAACTGCAATTCCCAAAAACACAGCCGCCGAGGATTCGACATTTTACCAAACTCCGGTTATATTAAAATATCCGGCTGCCAAAATATCTTTGGCGTACAAACAACTTGCTTTGGAGATTATAGAAAATAACAACTTGATGCGTGAAGATTTGCTTAGCGATTTTAACGAAGAAGAAATTATCGGTGAAGGATTCGGTTACTGATTTTTTTACGTTTTGTTTTGTTGCTTTTCTTTACATATCTTAAAATTATAGTTAAACAAATCATACTGCTATGGGAAATTTTTGGGATGAACGGTTTTCCGGAGATGAATATATCTACGGCACGGAACCGAATGAATTTTTTAAGACCGAAATAGATAAACTTGAACCGGGACGGGCTTTGTTTTTGGGCGAAGGCGAAGGGAGAAACTCCGTTTATGCCGCTACGCTCGGTTGGAAAGTTGATGCGGTCGATTTTAGTCGCGCAGGAAAACATAAAGCGCTTGCATTGGCAAAACGGAAAAATGCTGAAATTAATTACACGGTTGCCGACCTGAAAGATTTCACTCCGCCCGAAAGTTCTTACGATTTGGTAGTTATCATATTTTTACATTTACATGAAGAATTGAGAAAAGAAGTGCATGCAAAAGCAATTGCTGCATTAAAACCGGGTGGCAGGATAATCCTAGAAGTATTCGATAAAGATCAATTAAAATACCGCAGCGGCGGACCGCCCAATATCGAGTTGCTTTATTCCTTGGAAGATGTTTACACCGATTTTCAAGATTTGGAAATAGAGAAATTCAGCAAAGAAATTATAGAATTGAACGAAAGCCGTCATCACAGTGGTAAGGCTTGTGTTGTACGGTATGTGGGAATAAAACCGCCGCCACGGGGCAGCGGTTAATTTATCCGGCTTATTTCTTTGATTGACTTCCGGTATTTCCGTTGGAAGCGAGCTTAAAAATAATAGGCACCGAAACTTGCACTTTTACCGGTTTGCCTTTTTGCAAAGCCGGTGTAAATTTTGTTTCTTTAACTGCTTGCATTGCCGCTTCATCACAGCCTCCTCCGATTCCTTTGATTAATTTCACTCTATCGACTTCTCCTTTTTCGTTTATATACGCTTTTACGAATACCCTGCCTTCAACTCCCGAACTTTTCGCCTCTTCGGGATAAACTATTTTCTTTTGAATGGCCGCAATTCCGCCCACCGGTTGGGGCATTTTATCAGCGGCAATGAAATACGGGCTTCCTGTTCTGTCGGGTATCGGTGTTGATACTTTTAAATTCGTTCTTGGAAACGGTGTATATCCCTTCCCGGTTTTGAAATACGAAAATTTCATGTTGAATTTTGATTTTACCGGTTCCCCTTCAAATAATACATCTAAATTCCAGTCTTTAATTTGGTTTGCTACAAAACGGTCAATTTCGGGTAAGGGACTTTCCAAAACAACCAACTTGTCTACTTTTCCGTTTTCATTAATGTAAATAATATAATCGAAATCGACGGGCTTTTGGGGATTGACCGGATTAACGTATTTTTTGTCGTTCAACATCTTGGCAATCCGGTTATTCAGGGAATCCAACAATCCGGCTTGACTCTCGTCCGCAAAATTCAATATTTGAATTGTAAGATACTTTTCTTTCACGGGTTCTATAATTTTCACTCCGTTTTTCTCTTTACCACACGAGAAGAGAACAAACGAAGCAACCAAGATTAAAATTATTTTTTTCATAGTTTTACCTCACATTTCAGGTGTAACAACAACTTGGTTTTTCAAATAACCTGTAACTTCCGTTGCAGGTAAAGTATTCATCAGAAGCTGAATCAACTGTTGTTGTTGATTGATTTTTGAAATAGTTAATTCGAGTTCCGACTTATAATGTTTGGTTTCGTTAAACATAAACAGCGAAACAATCAACAAAATGATTGTAAGGAAAGCGGAAATTGCAGCGGGAAGATCAATTTGCATTTTCCGTTTGTTTGCGGTTCCCACAGGAAGTGAGCTTAAAATTCTTTCATCCAAATTCCCGGGAAATTCTTCGTAAGAAAATTGAACGGCGGTTTTCAAAACATTTCTGATTTTGAATTGACGCCGGGCTTCATCGTTTGTTGATAATTCGCCAAATAAAAACGCTTCTTCTTCCTTTTTCAATTCGTTATCGAAGTACCGCTCAATCATTTCGATTAATTTTTCATTGTCCATTTTTAACCCTTGTAAAATCTTTAAGTAAAATTTTCCCAATTCTGCCGATAAGTTTTTGCCGGACTTTGTAAAGCCGGCTTTTAACTGTTTTTACATCAATTTCCAAAATATCGGCAATTTCTTTATATGAGAATCCGCCGTATTCTTTTAACAAATAAACATCTTTTTGTTCGATTGGCATCTTCTCCAATTCTTCGAAAATTATCTCTTTCAGTTCTTTCAGGTCATAATTTTTCTGAACGTCCGAGTAAGAAACTGTGTGGGCATCTTCAAGAGTTTCGCTCCGGAATTGATCAATTTTAATTTTTTTAGCCCGGAAAAATCCGTAAATTTCATTTCTGGTGGTGGTAAAAAGCCAGCTTCCGATACCGTTTTTGTTTTTTATCAAGTCCATATTTTCAAAAAGTTTTAGAAAAACCGTTTGCATGAGGTCTTCTGTCAAATTTTCATCGGAAACCATTCTGAGAATATAATTGTATACCTTTCGTTTATATTTATTATAAACAATTGTGAAACGAACTATTTTTTCGGAATAACTATCCAAACCCGCCTGTTCTTTGATGTGTTATTATAGATGAAGAAACGATAAAAAAGTTGCTTTAAACTTGCTTTTTTCTTTAATTATCATTATTATTGGATAACAATTATTAATTAATAATGGTTGTAACATGACTACACAAACAGCAATAGATAATTTTGTAAACAGATGCCGGACTTTGGGATTGAGTGTTACACCTCAAAGACTTGCCATATTTAAGGCGTTGATCGACGATCACAGTCATCCCAGACCGGAAGACATATATAAAAAAATAAAAGCCGAACATCCAACAATTTCTTTGGCTACAATTTATAAAACATTGGAAACTTTTGAAAAGCACGGAATAGTTTCCGTGGTTACACATTTACACAACACCGTGCGTTACGATCCTATTACCGAGCCGCATCATCATGTTGTGTGCGTTAAGTGTAACAAAATTATTGATGTGATTGATCCCTCGTTGAATACCATTAAAGTTCCCGAGCACATTTTGCAAGGGAACGAACTTTTGGGATACAGCATCCATTTCAATGTAATATGTTCGGAGTGTAGGTTGAAGGAAACGAATTAGTTTCACTATATATATCGATTCACTAACAAAAAAACTAAAATAAGGAGAGTAAGAAATATGGAAGAACAAGCTCAAGTTGTATCATTGCCAAGATTAAATGAGCCGGCGCCGGATTTTACGGCTAAAACAACCCACGGAGATATCAAATTATCGGATTACAAGGGTCAATGGGTTGTATTGTTTTCGCATCCGGCAGATTTTACGCCTGTTTGCACAACTGAGTTCATGGCTTTTGCCAAAAGGTTCGAGGATTTCAAAAAACTGAACACGCAAGTAATCGGTTTGAGTATCGACAGTATTTATTCGCATTTAGCTTGGGTGAGAAACATTAAAGAGAAATTCGATGTTGAAATTCCTTTCCCCGTAATAGCCGATTTGGATATGAAGGTAGCCAAGCTTTACGGAATGATTCATCCCGGTGCCGCAGATACTTCTGCGGTAAGAGCTGTTTTCGTAATTGACGATAAGGGAATATTGCGTGCGATGATTTATTATCCGTTAACCAACGGAAGAAGTATCGATGAAATTCTCAGACTTGTGGAAGCATTACAAACAAGCGACAAATTCGGCGTAGCAACTCCGGAAAATTGGAAACCCGGCGATAAAGTTATTGTTCCTCCGCCGGCAACCCAAGAAGAAGCCGAAAAACGTGCAAGCGAAGGATACGATTACGTCGATTGGTATTTCAGTAAAAAGAGTCTTTAATTTATGAACTGCCGCGTGTAAAACGCGGCTTCCCAATTCCTTGTGAATTGGGATTTTTTTGAACTTAATGGATAATAATTATTACTTAATAGAAAATCAAATATAATAACTAATACAAAATAGGAGATGACAAAATGGGTGAAAACAAATTAATTGCTCAGTTAAACAAAAATTTATCCGATGTACAAGTGATGTATGTTAAACTTCACAATTACCACTGGAATATTCAAGGTCCGCAATTTTTCGAAATCCACAGGGTAACGGAAGAATATTACAATTTTTTCGCACTTCAGTATGACGATATTGCCGAAAGAATTTTGCAGTTGGGTGGTAAACCGTTCAACACGATGAAACAGTATTTGGAAAATTCCCGGATTAACGAAGAAGAAAAAAACAATTTCACAACGGAAGATGTTGTAAACGGATTGATTAAGGATTTTGAATATTTGGCTAATGAATTCCGGCATACATCGGATTTGGCGGGAATTGAAAAAGATAATACCACGGTTAATATGGCGGATGATTTTGTCCAATGGCTGGAAAAAGCAATCTGGATGTTGAAAAGCAATTATTGAAAACCGTGACTTGTAAATGCTTCAAAATCATAAAACCCAATATATTTTATATTGGGTTTTTTGTTTTAAAATCCCGTAACGAACAAACAAAAATAAAGTTTGTGTAAATTTGGAAAGTAAAGTTGCTAAATTTATGAAGAAGTTCTTTTAACCGGATAAAAAATATTCCGGACATTATTTCAAAGCTTTTGTGATTAAGAAAGCAATGGATGAAGTTAGGACTTTGTTCAACAAATACTCGTTTTGATAAAACCCAACAGGTATTAACGGGATAATCAAACAACAATATATTCAGTACTACGGTTTAACATTAAAACTCAACCACCCTCTTATATGCCTTTGCCAGCAGATCTTCATATTCTTTAAAACGGATTTCTTTCGCTCCGAACATTTTAAGATGACCTGTTTGGAATTGAACATCGAGCAATACAAATCCTTTTTCATTCAATCGCTCCAGCAGTTTTACCAAAGCCGATTTTGAAGCTTGCGAGACTTTTGAGAACATCGATTCACCGAAAAAAGCGCCGCGGTAAGTAACGCCGTACAACCCGCCGACCAGTTTATTGCCTTGATAAACCTCAACCGAGTGTATGTGGTTTATTTTTATTAATCCTTTGTATGCTTCGATAAGTTCACCGGAAATCCATGTGGGATTTCTGTTCGCACATTCTTTTATTACCGTTAAAATGTTTTTATCGTATTCGTACCGGAAATCCGATTTTTCCATAAACTTGCGGAGCGAGCGCGGTACATTATAATCATCGAGCGGAATAATTGTTCTGACCCGCGGTAAATACCAATTTATGTAGCCGTCTTCATCCGCCATCGGAAATGCCCCGATTGAATAAAGCTTGAGCATATTCTGCGGTTCAAGCATTTTGTCCGGTTCTATAAATTCCATAATGAAATAATTTGTTAATTGATAGCCCGGTTATTTAGATAACCAAATTTAGCAAATATATCGTTTGTTAAATAATTCAATTTGCAACCGTTTGAAAATTTTGCCGCTGTACAAATTTGTTTACTATTTCGTTATTATTGAAAACCGTTTATAATAAAACATTGAAGCGGGTTGAATGACTGAAAACACGAAATCATTTCTGTATGCGTTGGGTGCGGTTTTGCTTTGGTCAACCGTAGCAACGGCGTTTAAACTTTCCTTGCACGGAATGAATTACGTACAGCTTTTGTTTTTTGCTTCGCTTACAAGCTCGGTTGTTCTTTTGTTTGTCGCTTTGAAAAATTCCAAGAATGAAATAGCATTAATATTTAAAGGTAAAAACTTAAAGAGAAATTTGCTCCTCGGGTTTATAAATCCTTTTCTTTATTACATGGTTTTGTTCAAAGCATATTCGTTGCTTCCCGCACAAGAAGCTCAGGCTTTAAATTATACTTGGCCAATTGCCATTGCGGTTTTTGCTTCCATCTTTTTAAAACATAAATTGAGCCTAAGGACTTTAACGGGTCTGGTGGTTTCTTTTATTGGCGTAGTAATAATCTCAACCCGTGGAAAAATTTTCTCGTTCGAATTCCACAATATTTACGGTGTGGTTCTGGCAACCGGCAGCTCTTTAATTTGGGCAACCTTTTGGATATTGAATTTGAAAGACAAAAGGGAAAGCGCGGTAAAACTGTTCGCCGCATTTTTTACAGGTTGTATTTTAAGCGGAATTTATATTTTGTTTTTCGATTCGTTCGAAATTAAAGGAACGGTTTACCTCCTCGGTGCCGTTTACGTTGGACTTTTTGAAATGGGAATTACATTTTTTCTTTGGATGAAAGGATTGCAGTTAAGTAAAGACAAAGCGAAAACATCAACGCTGGCTTACCTTTCGCCGTTTATTTCTTTGGTTTTTATTTGGTTGATTCTTCACGAAACAATTTTGCCCTCTTCCGTAATCGGACTTGCATTTATCATTGGTGGAATTTTATATCAGCACGCGGGCGAATTTGCGCGAAAATAACTTTACACTTGAGGCTTACGAAACTGATCCGTTTCGCCACTGCCGAATTTAAACATACAACCGCCGAATTTTTTATATTTGCAAATTCATTCGAAAAATTTTGAGTTGAAAAATGAAAGTAAAAAAACTTACGGAAATTCCGAAATCGTATGATCCGGTTTCAGTTGAAGACAAGTGGTATAAATATTGGGAAGAGCACGAACTTTATCATTCCGAAGTGGATAAATCCAAAATCCCTTACACGATTGTAATTCCGCCGCCAAACATTACCGGCATGCTCACAATGGGTCACATTCTTAACAATTCGATTCAGGATTTGTACATTCGTTACAAAAGGATGAAGGGATACAATGCGCTTTGGGTTCCGGGAACGGATCACGCTTCTATTGCAACCGAAACAAAAGTGGTTAAATTTCTAAAAGAAAAAGGAATAGATAAATATGAAATCGGCAGGGAAGAGTTTCTGAAATATTGCTGGGAATGGAAAGAGAAGTACGGAAACATCATAACAAAACAACTCCGTAAACTTGGTGTTAGCTGCGATTGGAAACGCGAGCGCTTTACGATGGATGATCATTATTACCGCAAAGTAATAGAAGCATTCGTAAAGTTATATAAAAAGGGATTGATTTACCGCGGTTACAGAATGGTGAATTGGGATCCGGCTTCCAAATCGGCCATTTCCGATGAAGAAGTAATTTACAAAACCGTTCAAGGCAAACTCTGGTATTTCAAATATCCGGTTAAAGACAGCGATGAATATTTGGTGGTTGCCACAACCCGGCCAGAAACAATGCTTGGCGATACCGGCGTTGCGGTTAATCCGGCTGACGAGCGTTATAAGCATTTAATCGGCAAGAAAGTAATTTTACCGATTGTTAACCGCGAGATTCCGGTTTTTGCGGATGAATACGTAGATATGGAATTCGGAACCGGCGCCGTTAAAGTTACTCCGGCTCACGATGTTAACGATTACGAAATGGGACAACGGCATAATTTGGAGATTATTAATATTTTCAATCCCGATGCTACCACGAACGAAAACGTGCCGGAAGATTTGCGGGGACTGGACCGCTACGAAGTTAGAAAACGCGTGGTAAAAAAATTCGAGGAACTCGGATTGCTGGAAAAAATTGAAGATTACACAACCAACGTTGGATATTCCGAACGTGGCGGAGTACCGATTGAACCATACCTTTCCGAACAGTGGTTTATGAAAATGGATAGTCTTGCACAACCGGCGCTTGAAGTTGTACGCCAAGGTAAAATAAAATTCCATCCGCAGCATTGGGTTAAAACCTACGAACACTGGATGACGAATATTAAAGATTGGTGTATATCGCGCCAGCTTTGGTGGGGACACAGGATTCCCGTTTGGTATCACAAGGAAACCGGTGAAATTTACTGTGAGGTGGAACCGCCCGAAGATATTGAAAATTGGCGACAAGATGAAGACGTTCTCGATACATGGGCATCGAGCTGGCTCTGGGCGCAAGATGTTTTTACGACAAAGGAAGATCAGGAATATTATTATCCGACAGATTTGCTTGTTACGGGTCCGGATATAATTTTCTTCTGGGTTGCGCGCATGATTATGGCTGGAATGGAATTCATGCACGAGATTCCATTTAAAGATGTTTACTTCACCAGCATAATTCGTGATGTGCAAGGAAGAAAGATGAGCAAATCGCTAGGTAATTCCCCCGATCCTCTTGATGTTATTAAAGAATACGGTGCAGATGCTTTGAGGTTCACAATCAATTATATTGCTCCGCTAGGTCAAGATGTTTTGTTCAGCACCGGTAAAACCGAACTCGGGCGCAACTTTGCAAACAAAATTTGGAATGCCGGAAGATTTCTGCTGATGAACGCCCAACAAATTGAAACGGATGACGCACTTGTTGACAAACATATTGATTTTATTGACGATTGGATAACATCACGTTTCCAAAATGCGGTCAAGCAATTCGAAACAGCGCTCGAACGTTTCGATATTACCGGTGCCGCGCGCGTAATTTATTCGTATATCTGGAACGACTTCTGCGATTGGTATATTGAATTGAGTAAAGTTAAGTTTTACTCCGGTAACGAAGAAGTGAAATCGGCTGCGTTAACCCGGGCGCTTGTTTTATTTGAAGAATTACTTAAACTTGCACATCCGTTCATGCCGTTCATCACCGAAGAATTGTGGCAGTTGATTTCCGAACGCAAAGACGGTGAAAGTATATCCGTAGAAGAGTTTCCGGTTTTTGACGACTCGAAAATCTCACAAAGTGCCGAAGAGGAAATGGAGTTTGTGCAAAGCATCATTACGGCAATCAGAAATATTCGCGGTGAGCTTTCCATTCCGCCTTCCAAGAAAATAGATGTTTTGCTTAAAACCGGCAGAGTGAAAGAAGAGCATAAAGTTTATATTAAATCTATTGCAAAAGTTAATGAATTAACTGTTGGCGAAGATTTGCAGAAACCTTCGCAAAGCGCATCGGCAGTGGTTAAAGATTGCGATGTTTTCGTTCCGCTCAGAGGTGTAATCGATTTGGATGTGGAACGTGCCAGAATAGAAAAGGAAATTAACCGGCTGGAAAATGCGTTGAAGGGAGTTGAGAAAAAACTTTCGAATGAAAAATTTGTAAACAACGCACCGGAAGAGATTGTTGAAAAGGAAAGAAACAAAAAGGAAAACTGGGAAGGGCAATTGACTAAATTGAAGAAAATTTTGGAAGAGTTGAAGTAAGTGAATATCCTTATCCGGAATATTCACGTTGAAACCGTGTTTTATTCTTGTTCGTTAATTATAAAAAGGGAAGACTCTATTCCACAATCCTAAAATTATTGGTTTTTATAATTTTCAATTTTTGATATTTCGAACATGAATCGTTTTGTATTTTATCCACACATCTAAAATATTGAATAAACTCTCTTTCAATCTTTTTTAACCAGCCGTTTTTCCATGCGCTTCCGGCAAAACGGGGAGTTAGAGCCGGGGCTCCGCTTTTACCGTGAAAATAAAATATTCTTTTTGTATCAAGAGGGAAATTTGTTGTATCCAAAAGCATTTCGTATTGTGCAGAATCTATTTTCGAATGAATGAAATGTCCGTAAATTTTATTTTTACCGTAAGTTTCGTAAAAACTTTTCCAATCGGAAATTTGGTTACCGTCATATTTATCGCACATAATCATTACGTTGTTTGTGCTGTCCAAAACTTCGCTGTAAGCCGAGCCGTAAGTAACCGGAGGAAAGAATTCATAAAACCACCATGTTTTCTGGTAACTTCCCAAAATTAATCTGGCATGCGGCCGTTTCGATTTTATATGGTTTGCAATCTTTATTAATTCACCGGGAGAAAAAGTTCCGCGCTCCAAAGGTTCGTCTATGTAATAATTCAATGAATTTACCTCGTCAATCACTTTCATGATTTTCCGTACCGATTTATATTGGTGAACCGCAGTTAAAATATTTTTCAATTCATAACCGTTACGCAAAGCCAAACCGATGGATTTTTTACTTGCGGAAACAACAATCGCATTAAACCCCCATTTTTCTTTATATTCTTTTATGTTTGTAAACTTTTCGTTTCCGCAGCATTCCGGCCAAAACCCGATTACTTTGTTTTTCTTTGATTCGTAACGCTCAAATTCCCATTTTCTAATGATTTTATTCCCGCTGGAATCGAAGGGCGCACCGATTTGATTTACTCCCGGAGCGGCAGTTACCGGTGTAGAGGCTGGCGTTTTCTTCATCCGTGCGATGCCGGCGTTTCCCGTTTTCGGGGGAATATTGTATTGTTTGCAGCCGGCGAAAATTAAAAACATCAATAAAAAGAGTTTTGGCATTTAAGTATTCCGGTGAAACTAATTACTTTTAATCTAAAATTAACAAATAATAAATTGTTATTTATTACGAACATAGTTAAAAATTTATGCTCACACCGAAAACGATTGTTCTTCTTCCGAAATAACTGTTAATTATTTTCTTCACGGAGTAATCCGCATTATATGAATAACCTGATAGATTATTAAAGTTTAATATATTTAACATTTCGGCATAGAAAACGGCAAAATATTTTCCGGACAAAAGGTTTAAGTGGGTTATACGGAAATCGAGGCGTTTGTAAGCCGGGTAACGCCCGGAGTTTGTTTCACCGTAGACCGGCTTGAAAATATTCCGGGCGGGCAAATATTCCGCAGCAACAACCGGCGTGAACGGTCGGCCGGTGGCATACTTGAAATTCAAACCCACTTGCCACATTGGTGAAATATTATATTTGGCTACGAGCGAAAAATTATGAGTTATATCGAATTCACTTCTGCTCAATTTTTTATAGTTCAACCAATACCTTTTTGTGTTAATATAACCGTATGAAATCCAACCGCTTAACCCGGAGGGAAGTGAGCCTTTTACAATTAAATCCACGCCTTCGGCAAAACCGTAACCGTTATTGTTGTAGTTTTTTTTATCATCTTCAAGGGGCAGGTTTTTATAATTTTTTCGGTATGCTTCTATCCGCAGCATGTTTCCGTCACCGAAATTATAATCATACGAAATTACATAGTGGACTGCGCGCATTGATTTCAGGTCGGGATTCCCGTCGTTCTCGGCAAACAATCTCGAATCCGGCACTTGATGAAAAACCCCCCAGCCTGCTTTGAGTGTTGAGTTTTCATTTAATTTATAACCTATTCCAAATCTCGGATCAAATGTGGCAAGTCCGTATTTGGGAGTGAAATCTCCGCGCAAGCCGGCAATTAAGTATAGGTTTTTTATGCCGGACAGATTTAATTTGTTTATTTCCCCGTAAAATCCGGTTCTCGTTGCCGAAATGTTTTCGTTCAAAAACTTGCCGTTTGTTTCTTTTCTCAAATCGAAATCATCTTGCGGAATAATTCCGTTAAAGCTTTCGGTCCTTCGTTGAACAACTAAGCCGGTAAGAATTTTGAATTCGCTCGTAACGATTTTTTCCAAATCGGTACGGAACTGAAAAACATCGTCCGTTTTTGTTAAATCGAGGATTCCCAATTGCCAAATATTTCTAAATGAACTGTAGGCAACACTGTTTTTAATTATTACATCGTGAAAAATTATATCGGTTTGTTGAAGATTAACAAACCGGTTTACACTGTTACCGTTGAATGTTCCATTTAATTCAGCCCTTTGAACTTTAACGCCTTGTTTATCTCCGGCGAGCATACCGGAGAGTTTTAATTTTCCGGTACCGGAATACTTAAAAATTAAAGAAGCATTTAGATTCCGTGAGACGGGCGTGACCGTAAATTCATCGAGGGAACCGTTAAGCCACATTAACGGTTTTGTAAAGCTTTGCTGTGCGGATAATCTCATTCCGGCTTTGTTTTCCTTTAGCGGCAGTTCCGCATTGATTTCCGCCGAAGCCATTGAAATCCCTATGTTGAAATTTCGTGTACCAGGCAAATCTTTTGTTTCTACATCAAGCACCCCCGATAAAACATTTCCATATTTAACGGAAAAGCCCCCGCTCGAAAAAAACATACTTCTTACCAAAGCGGTATTCAAGTTTGAGAAAAGTCCGCCGTAAGCCGATTCCAACGTGTACGGATGATAAACCGGCGCTTGATCGATTAAGGTGACGGTTTCTGCCGGATCCCCTCCGCGCACATAAAGTTGTGCGCTTTCGGAAACCTGCGTTAAACCGGGCATCGTTTTAAGCGATTGAAAAATATCTGCCGCCCCTCCGGGCGTTGTTAAAACATCAATCGATTTTATTACAACCCCTTTTCCTTCCTCGGAGGCAAATGAGCTTCCCATAACAACAGCCTCCGAAAGTTTGATGGACGAGGGAAAAAGCTTTATATTTAAATAAATATTATTTTTTGCTGTTGATTTTATTTCCTTTTCGAATTTTTTATATCCGACGATACTTGCTACAAGAGTTCCGGCTTTTCCCTTTGCAATTTTAAAAGAAAACTCACCGTTTTTGTTTGTTGTTGTACCGTTTTGTGTTCCTGCCAAATATACATTCACGTAAGGCAATGGTTGATTATTTTCATCAACCACTTTTCCCGAAATATTCAGTTGGGTTTGCGCGATTGAAATACTTGTAAAAAAAATAAATAACAAAACGGTTTTTTTTAGGTTTAACATGTGTCACCTTTAGTTTATTGGGCTGAAACGGTTATTGTAAGTGATGTTTTATTAATCT
>JALSTB010000132.1 GCA_026983955.1 Melioribacteraceae bacterium | reverse complement strand
CTCCGGAAAAGATTACATGGAATGAAAAAATAACCAAACTCGGTCAAAAATCGATACTTACGCTTTTGGATGGTACACGAATTACACTTAATGCCGGCAGCAAGCTGATGTATCCTACAAAATTCGGAAAGGAAATTCGGGAAGTCCGGTTGGAAGGCGAAGCTTATTTCGAAGTTACATCGAATCCGCAAAAACCGTTTATTGTTAAAAGCGGCGAAGTGACAACCACTGTGTTGGGAACTAAATTCAATATAAAAGCTTACCCCGGCGAAACGGATATTAAAGTTGCATTACTGGAGGGAAAAGTAAAAGTTTCAAAAAAAGTTAAAAACGATTCGGAAGATATTTTTCTGTTGCCCAAACAACAATTGGTTTACAACCGGAACACAAAAAAAGAAAGAATTTCGGAATTCGATCCGAGGAAAATAATCGGATGGCGAAATAACGTTCTGGTTTTTGAAAACGAAAAATTGAGTGAAATTTTAACTACCCTTGAGCGCGCATTCGGAATCAAATTGGAAATAAAAGACAAAAAAGCTGCACAGAAACGAATAAGTGCCGATTTCGAGGACGAATCATTCTGGGCAATTATCGAAGTAATTAAATACTTGACCGGTTTGAAAACCGAGTCAATAATTAAAAATAACGAATTGAAAAAAGTAATCTTTTATAAAAGGAGGTGAGCGCAAAAGAACATTTTACTAAATAAAAAAGCTATGGCAATTTGTGCGGAATTGCCATAGCCGGACATTCTAACTAAACAAATGTGTAATTAGAACAGGGTAAAATTATGAAAAAAAAATTAATAAGAATAATTAAAATGACGGCATACCTTTCTATAATGGGCATCATATTACAAGCATTGTTTGTAAATATGATTTTTGCAGCTACTCCGGCAAATGCGCAAAATCTAAGTAATATCAGAATCACACTTGAAGTTAAAAATGTTCCGTTGAAAACTGCTCTGGAACAAATTCAACAGCAAACTGGATACAAATTTGTTTACAGCAAAAGTGAAATTCCCCTAAATGGTAATACTACCATAGTTGCAACGGATGAAACTCTGGAAAATGTTTTGAGGGATTTAGCCGAACAGCATAATATTACATTTAAGCAAATAAACAGGCAAATCGTAATTAAAAAAGCGGAAGTAAATGATAAAGCTTATGACGGGAAACCCAATACAAAAGTTTTCGGTGAAGTAACGAATGCCGAAACGGGTGAACCGTTGATTGGTGCAAACATTGTTATTAAAGGTACGGATAAAGGTGCATCCACGGATGCGAAAGGGAAATTCGTGATAACGGGTTTGGCACCTGGTGAATATACAATCGTTGCTAATTATATCGGGTTTGTGAAACGTGAAGAAAAGATAAAAGTTATAGCCAACAGGGCAGTTGAAGTTAATTTTGAACTCCAACCGTCGCTACTTGACCTTAACGAAGTGGTTGTAACGGGAAGTCAAAGCGGAAGACAAAAACGGGCGCTCGCAAATCCGGTTACAGCTATTTCGGATGATGAATTGAAATTTATGTCGATAGATAAAATTGACGATTTGTTCGAAGGAAGAGTTCCGGGCGGATATTCATTGGAATTGGATTTTCAGAACAGAAAAAGTCAAACCATCGCTTTAAGAGGAAGTCAGTCTTTTAACTCATATAACAATAATGTTAAGATGTACATAGACGGTGTGGAAGTTGCCGATTATTCTTTCAGTCCAATTAATACCCTCGACTATAATGATATTGAAAGAATTGAAATCTTGCGTGGTCCAATGGCTTCGACATTATACGGATCCGGTTCGAGTGGAGGAGTAATTCAAATTTTCACCAAGAAAGGAATCAGATCAGGTACCAAAATACGTTTCAAGAGTTATGTTACAACAACATCAACACCGTATGTGGATAAAACTCCGATTGGGCAGTATTATTCTTTGGGTCTCTCGAGCGGTACACCGGATAAAGGGTTTCATTTCGGCTTGTACCGTTCAATTTCACAATTGCCTTATCCTAACAACGGTATAGATGATAAAGACTGGAAGTTGAACGGTGGCTTGAATATGAGGTCCGGACCTTTCAGTATCGACTTGAAAGCTTCTTACGGCACAAGCGTTTACGGCTCGGTAAATAATCCTTACATTTTGGAATTAGCGAAGGAAAGGGGCTGGACGGCATTACCGTCATTTTACAAAGATATAAGGGATCATAAATATTCAAGCAACGATCAGCGGGCAAGCATTAATTTAAGACATGTGATATCGGATAAGTGGTATCAGAATTTGACCTTGGGATTTGATAAAACGAGTTATAAGAATGTTGCACTCTCTTCCTCCAATGATAAATATCAATACCTCGACCGTACTTGGGCGAAAAATACCATTTCATGGTTTATCAATACAAAACAGAATTTGATGCAAGATATTACTGCAGACGTTACCGCAGGTATAGAGCACACAATACAAAACTCTAATTATTTAAATTCAAAACTTGATGTTGTCCCTGAGGATATACGTGCAAAACCACTTCTCAGCGGTATAGTTAACAATTACGGATATTCAAATACCGGATATTACGGCGAAGCGGTTTTCGGATACAAAAACAAATTGTATTTCACAGCGGGCATGAGGTTTGAAGATAACAGCTATTACGGAGATGAATACGGGCTCGATAAAAATCCGAGAGTAGGATTATCTTACATTTTCGAGAAAAATGGTTTTGTACTAAAACCGAGAATATCTTGGGGTAGTTCTTCAACTGCACCGAAGGAATTTCAAAAAGAATATCAAAAGACAACGTTTGTAACCATTCTGGCAAATCCGAACCTTGGACCCGAATCGCAATCGGGTTATGAAGCGGGTCTCGATTTATATTACCGTGAATGGGCTTCTTTGGAAATAACTTATTACAATCAAGTTGTTAAAAACGGAATTACAGGTGTGAATGTTGACGATCCCAACACACCCGAAAGGGAAGTTCAGTATCAAAATATCAACGAATTTTTCAACAAAGGTTGGGAATTTGCCGGCAAGGTGTTGCTAAATCCGGTTTCCGTCAACTTTACATTTACTATTATCAACAGTGAATACGGGAAGAACGCATTCAATACGGATCCGGATAATGTTGATTGGAGATACAAAGAAGGCGCAAGAAAACTTTATACTCCCGATTACACCGGTTTTCTTGGCATCTCTTACAAAGTGCCGGCAATTCTTCCGTTTTCCAACAAAGGTGGAAATATAGGGGTTAACGTAACTTATACGGGTAAAATGTTGATTGTTAACACTTTAAGATTATATGACGGTTACTACAATCCCAATATTGATAGAATTTCCTCCCGCGATAAAGAATATTTAACGGAAAAAGAAGGATTCTTCAAAATCAATTTCCGGAGCAGTTATTGGATTACCGATTATGCATCCATTTTCTTTAATGTTGATAATCTGACCGATTATCAAAAAGGCGGTTATTCAAATGTGACCCCGTCAATTGGCAGGGTAATAAAAGCCGGTTTGGAATTCCTTTTCTAAATCCGGACAATTTCAGTTTTGCAACAAATTGATTTTGATTACAATAGCCCCAATTTAAGGGGCTATTTATTTGATTATTAAAATTTAAGAGGTAATATGTTAAAGAAATATTTTCTGATACTAATACTTTTAATTTTTGTTATAGCCGGTTGTAAACCCCAAATACCAAAAGAGAATTCAGTTAAGATAGAGCCGGTTAAGCCCGGATTGGATAAAAAACTTACAATCACTTTTATCCCGGGAATTAACTCACCTTTGAATAAAGCTGAAAACATTACATTGCAGGTATTGTTTGTTCCCGTTACACCCACGGAAAGGGAAATACTCGAAAAAGGCAAAATGGTTGAAATACCGATGGAGAAAAACGGAATTGAGTGGGAAGCGGATTTGAAACCGGAAAAAACCGCCGGAGCAATTGTTTTTCAGTTTTATTCCGGTGATAAATTTGACAACAATAATAAAACCGGTTGGGATGCACTTTTTTATAATCCCGCCGGTGTTCCGGTTAAAGGCGCTTACTCGGCTCTTTCACAAACTTTCGGCTCTGGCATGGTGTCGTTCTTAATGAATTTAAAAAGGTTTAACGATGACTCGGCGATGGTATTTTACCGCAAGGAATTAAAACAGTATCCCGGGAATCAACGTGCGAAAATTGCTGCTCTTTTTTTGAGAGCCAGAAAGGCAAGAAAAAACAAGGACAAAACGGCATTCGCAGTTTTGGAAAAAGAATTGGATTCATATATCACCGAACATCCGGAAGACACCGGTATTTTGGAATTGGCTTATTCCTATTATTTCAGATCCAACCCGGCTAAGGCTGAAAAAATTCTGGTACAAATTAAAAAAATCAACCCTCTGCACAGATATTTAATAAGCAAAGAGATTACGGAAATTAAAAAAATTAAAAATGTGGATGTTCGCGTTAAAAAACTTTTGGCAATGGAAAAAGATGTTCAAAATACAAATTATTATATCACGTGGGGAAGAAATGTACTTAAGGAATTATCGGCTGCAGGAAAATGGCAAACACTTGTTGATATAGCAGAAAAGTTGATAAAGCGTATCGAGTCGGGCGCATTTATTTATCCTTCTTATTCCAAGGCTAAAGCCAAACAAACAATTAATTCCCGTCTTTTCACACCTCTGCTTTCTCTTGCGGAAGCGTACTACAAGTTAGGTGACAACAAGAAAGCGGAAGATGCTTATGGCAAGTTGGGTAAATTGAAACTTTTCCCGAAACAGGAATTGGTTTACAAACGGAATTATTTGCAATTTTTGGTTGATACCGGGCAGTGGGATAAAGCAATAGATATTGGGCAAAAAGCAATTGAGACGGCAAACTATGATGATAAAATGATTGAGTTGTTCAAGACCGCTTATACAAACAAAACCGGTAATGCACAAGAGGCTGAGCAAAAAATAATCGAAGCAAAGAAAAAAGCCGGTACGTTCAGAAAAGAAGAAATTGAAAAGATGTTTATAACCGATGCAAAACCTGCGCCGGATTTCAAATTAAGGGATTTGAACGGTAAACAAATTTCACTTTCATCTTTACGTGGTAAAACGGTAATTGTCGATTTCTGGGCTACCTGGTGCGGACCGTGTAAAGCTTCATTTCCCTTGTTGCAAAAATTCTGGGAGCAGCACCGTAACAACCCGGATATTACGGTTTTAGCCGTGAATACCCAAGAACAAACCAAAGGTAAAAAACGCGTTGATGTAGTGCGGAAGTATATGGAAGAAGGAAAATACGGCTTCCCGGTTTTAATTGATGAAAACAATGAAGTTGTTAAAAGATTTGAAGTTACCGGACTCCCGACAAAATTTTTTATTGGACCCGACGGAAAAATCTATTTTAAAGAAGTTGGTTTTAACGGACCCGGTATGGTTGATGATATGAATTTAATGATTAAAATTATAAAAGATAGAGTTAAAATTAAAAAGTAAAAATTTTTCCGGGGAAGGTTTCTTCAAAATAATGATAGTAAAATATGGCAGGGAGCAGAGCAGTTCATCGAACTGCTTTGCTGTTTTATTTCCGGATGTCTGAATTTTAGTGTCTCACGGGTTGATACGGATTTACACAGATATATTCCGTACATTCGTTCCCGTGAAAGTTCCACCCAAGCCGCGGTATGAAAGACTCATTGATTACAGTGAACGGTTTAACACATCATCCGGAACTTATCCCCGGCACGCGGAAAAAACGGTTCGTGTTCAACATTTTATGTTACCGGTTACCCTTCTTGATAAGTTCGAAATGTAATTTTTCGAAATGATAAATTTTTCAAAACATTTCAAAAAAAATCATTTACTTTCTTCTTATATTTCAACAATAATTTTCCCGGACGTTTGGAAGATTGGTTTACTTTTAATTAAGCGGACTTACACTGATGGAGCAAAAAAAATTATTACGGACAATAGAAACCATTGCCTCCAAAAATTTCAAATCGATTGAAGAGATGTTGGAAGAAGTTCTGAATCAAGTTGTTGAAATTGAAGAAACTCATGTTACCGGCGGAAGAGTATGGAAACTTGATCCGGATAAAAAAGCCTATAAATTACTTTTTCAAAAAGGAAATGTTCAAAAAATTGATCCCCAATTCGAATTGCCCTTGGAAGAAAATCCGGTATTTAAACTGGTAACATCCGAGCGGACGATTTTATCGGACGAAACAAACAAAACCCTTAAAGAAAAAGGGATATTCAGATATTCGGCTTCGGGAATTGGTTCTAAAATTAAAATCGACGGAGAAAAATATTACGAATATTTGCTTGCGGTAAACAGTGATAAAATAGATGAAAGTCTAAGATACGAGTTGAATATTATTGCCACGGTTTTGACTTCCAAAATACGTGAGAAAAGACTTTCCGCAACCAGAAAAAAATTAATTTCCGATATTGATAAAGCCAAACAACTGCAAAGAAGCATACTACCCGAACATAAACTTACTTTTCACAATTACGAAATTTTCGGCACAACGGTTCCGGCAGAAATTATAGGTGGCGACTTTTACGATTATTTGCACATCGGTTACGATGAGGAACGTTTGGGAATTGTTGTTGGTGATGCTGCTTCAAAAGGATTGAGCGCGGCGGCAGAAGCAATGTACATTTCCGGTGCAATTCGTATGGCTGCTACGTTTCAGCTTAAAATTTCCCCGATGATGTTTCGAATGAACGAACTGGTTAACAAAATTTTCAGCGACGACAGATTTACCACATTATTCTACGGTGAAATTTCGAACGATTCGAGAGGTTTGTTTCTTTACGCTAATGCCGGACATAATCCGCCAATTTTTGTCGATGCAAAAACGGAGGAAATTATTTACCTGAAACCAACAGGTCCCTTGCTAGGACCTGCACCGAAAGCCAAATATGAAACAGACAGTTTGAATTTTAACGTCGGCGATATACTTGTAATTTACACCGACGGAATTGTGGAAGCGGCAAATCAAAATTTTGAATTCTATGATGAGGAGAGATTGAAAAAAAATATTCTTTTAAATTTAAATAAATCCCCCGAAGAAATAGTCTATTCAATTCTGGATGATGTGTTGAAATTTTCCACAGCCGGCAGTAAATATCAAGACGATAAAACAATTGTTGTAATCAAACGGATAAATTAATATGAGCCTTTCCCAAAAAATATTTGAAGCGGGAGTTGTTGGCGCAGGCGGAGCGGGATTCCCAACGCACGTTAAAGCAAAATCACAAGTGGAATATATGATTGCTAACGGTGCAGAATGTGAACCGCTAATCCATAAAGATTACGAAATCATGCTACACCATGCAAAGGAAATTGTGAACGGATTGGAACTTATGATGGCGGAAACCGGTGCACGCAAAGGTGTTTTCGGAATTAAATCCAAAAATGCTTTGGCCATTGAAGCGATTGAAAATGCATATTCCAATGGAAAAATAAGAACACTGCAACTCGGTGATTTTTATCCTACCGGTGATGAGTACGAATTGGTATATGAAGCAACGGGTAAATTGATTCCTCCTCACGGTATTCCCTTGGATATTGGGGCAGTGGTTAACAACGTCGAAACCCTTTATAATATTTCCCGTGCGGCAGAAGGAATTCCCGTTACCGAAAAATTTGTTTGTGTTACCGGTGCGGTAAAAAATCCTTCCACTTTTTTTGCGCCTGTCGGTATTTCGTTCGGCGAGTTGATTGAACACTGCGGTGGTACCACTGTGGAAAATTTCGGAATTTTCATCGGTGGTTTGTTAATGGGAACACTAACATTCGATTTAAATGAAGTTGTTACCAAAACCACAACCGGTATAATAATTTTACCCCAAGATCATTACATGATTCAAAGGATGAACCGCTCGATTAATGATATGAACAGAATAGGTAAATCGGCATGCGACCAATGTAGTTACTGTACCGAGTTCTGTCCACGTTATCTTTTGGGATATGATGTACAACCACACAAAGTAATGCGCTCACTCGAATTTACTAAATCGGGTAATGCCGTTTGGAACCTGTACGCCGATTTATGCAGTTCTTGCGGTTTATGCTCGCTTTATTCTTGTCCGGAAGACCTTTATCCCCGCGAAGCATGCGACCAAAGCAAAGCGGAATTGAAGAGTCAAGGAATAAAATATGAACAAGTAAAACCGCTAAAAGTTCATCCGGTACGCGACGGAAGAAAAGTACCGCTAAAACAGCTGATGAAAAAACTTAATGTTACACACTATAATTTCCAAACGCCTTTCCGGGATGAAAAACTTATGCCCGGAAGTGTCAGGGTTCCGTTAAAGCAGCATGTCGGCGCTCCGGCCGTACCAGTTGTAAAAAAAGGTCAACCGGTAAAAAAAGGGGATTTGATTGGCGATATTAAAGAGGGCACACTCGGCGCAAAAGTTCATTCTTCCATCAACGGAATAATTAAAGAAATTAATAATAAATATATTTTAATAGATAAAATTTAAAGGATATTGATATGAAAATGAATTCAATCGGTTTGGTTGAACTCTCAAGCATTGCAGCCGGAATGGAAGCAGCGGATAAAATGTTAAAAACATCCGAAGTTGAGTTGTTGCTTTCCCGCAGTATTTGTTCCGGTAAATATATGGTAATGGTTGGTGGGAATGTTGCCGAAGTGCAAACATCCGTTGATGCCGTTGCCGATTCGCTCGATTATGCAATCATCGATACGTTTGTTATTCCCAATGTTCATCAAGATATTTTTCCGGCAATTTCCGGTCATTCTTCCGCCGGTAAACTCGAAGCACTCGGAATTCTGGAAGCATTTTCCGTTGCATCATTAATTGAAGGAGCCGATGCAGCGGTTAAAGCCGCAAATGTTAAACTTATCGAAATAAGATTGGCAATGGCTTTGGGAGGAAAAGCGTTTTGCACACTTACCGGCGAAGTTGCCGCAGTTACAAGTGCTGTCGAGTCCGGCGCTCAAATCATCGGAAGCAAAGGTTTACTGGTGAACAAAGTAGTAATTGCCCAACCGAGAAAAGAGCTTTTAAGTGAAATGATTTGATTATCTAAAAGTTTTCCGGTCAACCCAAATTTAAGGTTGACCGGCAGGTTAAAAAAATACATCCTCATTATAATATTTTCTTCTCCAAACGGTTTACTTTTTGAAAGTTTATTTAATGCAAATTTTATAACTTTGTAAATCTTATAAATAAATCAAAAGAAGTTAGCGGTTTTGTTAATCCGTCCGTTAAATATTGAGTTCAGGCTGTCCAACGATTTACTCCGTACTACGTTGGATAAAATTTTCAATGGTAATCATTCCATGTTAGCCGGATTTGTTGCCGGGAATCTCACTGAATCCGGCAGACAAAAATTAATAACCGTTTTACAAAAAT
>JALSTB010000131.1 GCA_026983955.1 Melioribacteraceae bacterium | reverse complement strand
ACTTCGCTCCACTTCGGTTTTTTGCCGGTTTTCAAAATTCCCACACGGTAAATTTTTGCCGATAGCCAAAATACACCGAACATTGTTATAAGATTAACAATTGTTGCTATAACTATTTCAATTGCAGGTACTTCGGTTATAGACATGCGCGCCGGCATAACCATTAATGAACCGAACGGAACCATGGAAACTATTTTGGCAATCGGACTAGTAGGATTGCTGGGTAGTGAAATGGCAACAAAAAACGGAATCATTATCAGCATCATAATAGGCCAAATACCCGCTTGTGCGTCCTGGTCGTTATCGAATATGGCGCCAACCATCGCAAACAGTCCGAGAAACGTAATCAATCCCACAAAAAAATTGAACAAAAAGTAAATTATATAGGGTAACTTGATGGAAAAAATAAAATCTTCCGGCAAAGTAAACCAACTTGTGGAAATAACAAGAATTAATGGAGAAAGCCAAATTGCCATTTGAGCAAGACCCGTTATTCCGGTGCCGAGGATTTTGCCCACCATCAATTCAAGCGGATTTACCGATGAAAGCAATACTTCAACAATTCTGTTGGTTTTTTCCGCAACAACAGAGCGCATCATCATTGTGCCGAGGAAAATAAGGCTGAAATAAAGAAGAAACGTTAAAATGAATGACACCACAAGATTGCCGTAGCCTTCTTTTTCAATGCCGGTTTCCCTCGAAATTCTGTACGGGTTAAAGTCTATTCCCTTACTCAAATATTCAATATCTTTGTTTGATATTAATTTATTTCCGAAATATAAATCGACCAATACGGAGTTGATTATCCCTTCAATTTTTTTGAATACTACGTTGTTGTTCGGATTTTTGGAAAAGTATTCAACGTTTTTGTTTTGCAAGGCGGATTCGGGAATGTAAACAACGCCGGTTAATTTTTCTTCAAGCAAATCCTGGCGCACAGAATTCAAAAAAACGCCGAATTCCTCTTCACTCATTGTCCTGAAATCGATTTTGTAATAACCTTTTTTTACATACGGCTGGTTTTGGAATTCATCGCGCATTTTTCCGGTGATTTGTTCCGTTTCGGAAACGATAACCAAAGTTGTATTTTCATCGCCTTCGTAATTCATTACAAATGTTTGGAATCCGAGCATTACGAACATTAAAAACGGTATGAGCAACGTCATGAAAATAAAAGTTTTGGAGAAAAGTTTTTCTCTCAGTTCCCGTTTCATTACCGCAATGGTTCTGTAGTTAAACATTGTTACCTTCCTTGTTATTTTCATCTTGACCGGCAAGCTCAACGAAAATTTCGTGTAAGGAAATATCGTTTGCATCGAATTTTTTTATCTTCACATTTTTTTCAATCAATAATTTTAATATTTCCTGTATTTTGTTTTCGTCCGTAACTTTAATTCCGGTTGAATTGCCGAAATCGGTAATTTTTTCAACGAAGGGATGATTTTGCAGAAATGAGATATCGCCTTCGCTAATTAAATTGATATTTCTTTTCCCGAAACGTTGTTTTATTTCATCGAGTTGCCCGTTAAGGATAATTTTACCGTGATCAATCATCGCAATGTGATCGCAAAGCCGTTCGGCAAAGTCCATCAAATGGGTTGAAAGAATAATTACTTTTCCTTCTTCCTTTTTTTCTGAAATTATATCTACGAGCAGATTTGTATTTATCGGATCCAAACCCGAAAACGGTTCGTCCAAAATAATAAACTCCGGATCGTGAAGAATAGTAGTAATGAATTGGACTTTTTGCTGGTTACCTTTCGAAAGGTCTTCGATTTTGCTCTGTTTTCTGTCGAGCAATTCGAATTTTTGCAGATACTCTTCGGCTTTGGATTCTATTTCCTTACCTTTTTTGCCTTTGAGTTCGGCAAAGTAGAGAAGGGTTTCCATCACTTTCATTTTTTTGTAGAGACCTCGTTCTTCGGGAAGGTAACCGACTTTGTTTTTAAAATCTTGCCCGACCTTTGTACCTCTTAGTATTACCTCGCCGTTATCGGGAACGTAAA
>JALSTB010000130.1 GCA_026983955.1 Melioribacteraceae bacterium | reverse complement strand
CCCTCCAGTAATGCAACTTTAATATCTGTTTCGCCGGGGTAAGCTTTTATATTGAATTTAGTTCCTAACACAGTGGTTGTCACTTCGCCGCTTTTAACAATAAACGGTTTTTGCGGATTCGATGTAACTTCGAAATAAGCTTCGCCTTCCAACCGGACTTCCCGAATTTCCTTTCCGAATTTTGTAGGATACATCAGCTTGCTGCCGGCATTAAGTGTAATTCGTGTACCGTCCAAAAGCGTAAGTATCGATTTTTGACCGAGTTTGGTTATTTTTTCATTCCATGTAATCTTTTCCGGAGCATCAAAAACACCCAATAAATAAATTGCGTAGGCACTCATGATAATGAAAATCGCAATGGAAGCTGCAATCGAATAAACCGGTTTTCTACGAAATTTCATTCTTTGTGGATTTCCCACAGTGATTTTATTTCTTATTTTATCAAAATCCGGTTGAAAATTTATGTCCGGTTGAATTTTATCTTTCTCCAATTGTTCGATATGACTTTCCATAAATTCGTTAAGTTCTTTTTCATCGAGCGATTTCAGATATTCAATCATGAATTCATATTCTTCATCGGTGCATTTATTTTCATAAAACTTTCTTATGAGATTTTTGTCAGGTTTTTGCATTTTATTCCCCTTTTACTTATTAATACGTAAATTTTTCAAAATACCTCAGGTAGGTAAAATTTTTTTTTGGAGTCATTAAAAATTTAATATTTCGGATTAACCCGCATCGTTTTAAGAATACAAACGGGAAATTTACGGAATGTTTTTTTCGGATAGTTTGTAACGCAATTCGGATAGCGCTGCGGAAATGTTTTTTTCAACAGCCGAAACGGAAATTTTCAATTCTTCGGCTATGGCTTTGTAGGTTTTCTTCTCGAACCAATGCATTTTACATACTTCTTTCTTTCTCGGTGAAAGTTTTTCTATTGCTCTATAAATCGCAGTTCTTTCTTCAATGGAAATAATTTCCACCTCCGCATTATAAAAATTTCCCAACTCATTTTTGTTAACATTCTCAAAACGGACAGGTTTAATTTCCTTCTTTCTTAAAAAGTCAATAGCTAAATTCTTGGCAATTGTGTAAATATAACTGGTATAAGAATTACCCGCTTTAATGTTGTTTCTGTTTTTCCATAACCGGATAAAAACATCTTGAACCAGTTCTTCCGTTACCAGTGTATTACGTGTGTACGCATTTATAAAGAAGAATAATTTTTTAGAATGAAGGTCGTATAATTTTTTTAATGCAAAAGGATTGTCGTTTTTTAAGCCGGTTTTTATCCGTTCAATATTATTTGGATTGTATTGTTCCACTCAAATAATTTTTGTTTTTTCAGGCTGTCGAGTCAAATATATTAATAATTTTAATTTATTTTCAAGAAATTTCTTACAGCATGATAATAATTCCTATTAATGGTTTTGTGACAAATTACCCGCAATTTCTTTGCTTTAATATTTTACATTCTAATTTATACTTAACATAATTTTGTATATTGAAATTTAAATGTTATGTTTGAAATCTTAGCATTCCATTTCACACAGGTTTATTTTACAAAAACCGTAGCGTTAATTTGTAAAAGCGGATTTGGGTAGAATTGTTAAGTCAACCCTCGCGAGCCGGGTTTTACGGCTGGAATTCCCTCTTTGCAAAGCGGGCATTCTTCGGGTTCGTAGGTAACAACTTCCGTTTGTAAAGCACTGATTTGAGGAACACCAAAATCAACTTTCCCATTACTGCGGTCAACTATCATTCCGACACCAACAACCTCACCACCGGAATTTTTCACAACTTCCATAACTTCGAATACAGAACCGCCGGTGGTAACAACATCTTCGCAAACCAGAACTTTTTCACCTCCGTTAATTTCGAAACCGCGGCGCAAGGTAAGTTTTCCGTTAACCCTTTCGGCAAAGATCGATTTTTTATTCAACTGACGGGCAACTTCCTGACCAACAACAATTCCACCCACAGCGGGCGCAATTACCGTATCAATGTCGTAGTGTTTGAAAAAGACGGAAATTATCTCGCCGAGCTTTCCGGCATACTCCGGATATTGCAATACTTTTGCACATTGAAAATATTTGTTACTGTGTTTACCGGAAGTCAACAAAAAATGCCCTTCGAGAAGGGCACCGGTTTCGATAAATAAATCCAGAATTTCTTGCTGTGTCAATTTTAATCACCAAACAAATTTTGTATTTCATTTGCCAATTTAATATCCTTGCCGGTTATTCCGTTCTCACTGTGTGTGGATAATTTTACCATCACTTTGTTCCAACCGTGAATCAAAATATCGGGGTGATGATTATGAACTTCCGCGGCAAGTGCAATTTTAACCGTAAAAGCGACGGCGCTTTTGAAATTATCGAATTCAAAATTCTTAAACAAGAAATTATCTTTGGCTTCCCACCCTTTCAATGTGGCAAGTGCTTCATTAATTTCCGATTGATTCAAAAGCGCCATTAATTTATCCTATCTCTTCGGTTTCGGGATTATCTTTTTCTTCTTCCGCCGGATTGTCTCCGCCGGATTTATTTTCATTTGTTTCATCTTTACTGTTTGTTGCGGAATTGTTTTTCATTTTTTTCCCAACGAAATATAATCCGTCCGCATTTTTCTTATGTTTTACTATTATTTTATCGCCTTCCTTGAATTGTTTCATCAGCAATTCTTCAGCCAGAGGGTCTTCGATATATTTTTGTATTGCCCTTTTCAATGGCCGTGCACCGAATTTCGGATCATATCCTTTTTCCGCGAGAAATTCTATTGCCGATTTGTCCAATTCAATTTCCATCTTGTTTTCTTTTATGTTCTCAACCAACTCGCGCATTTCGATTTCGATAATCTTCTTGATATCTTCTTTGTCGAGGTTTCTGAAAACGATTGTTTCGTCCACACGGTTAAGGAATTCGGGATTGAACAGATTTTTCATTGCCTCTTCAACCGTGTTTTTCAGATGTTCGTATTTGTCCGCATCGTCTTCAGTACCGAATCCGAATCCACCGGTTTCCCGGATGTTTTTCGTACCGACGTTTGAAGTCATTATGATAATTGTATTTTTGAAATCAACTTTTCTGCCCAAACTGTCGGTGAGCACGCCGTCATCGAGCACTTGCAACAAAATATTGAACACGTCGGGATGTGCTTTTTCTATTTCATCGAAAAGAACAACGGAATAAGGTTTTCTTCTGACCCGTTCAGTAAGCTGTCCGCCTTCTTCATATCCAACGTATCCCGGAGGCGCCCCAACCAGCCGTGATACGGCATATTTTTCCATATATTCGCTCATGTCAATCCTTATCAACGAATCCTCACTATCGAAAAGGTATTTCGCCAATTCCTTTGCCAATTGCGTTTTACCAACGCCGGTCGGACCCAAGAAAATAAAACTTCCGATAGGTTTATTTTGCCGTTTCAATCCGGCGCGGGTACGGCGAATAGCTTTGGTTAGTTTCGTTACTGCTTCATCCTGACCGACAATACGGGATTTCAGGACTTCTTCCATTTTCATAAGTTTTTCGGTTTCCGCTTGAACTACGCGGGTGACCGGAATTCCCGTCATCATGGAAACAACCGTTGCAATATCATCTTCAGTTACGTCATAGACTTCATCTTTCATTTTATTTTCCCATTCGGCTTTCGCAATTTCAAGCTCGTGTTGCAACGTACGTTCCTGGTCTCTAAGTCTTGCGGCTTCTTCATAATCTTGTTGTTTAACCACCGCAACTTTTTGTTGTTTTATTTTTTCGATTTTCTCTTCCAGTTCAAGAATTTCTTCCGAAACGTTGAAATTACCCATGTGCACACGCGAACCTGCTTCATCGAGAACATCAATTGCCTTGTCGGGCAAAAATCTGTCCGTGATATACCTGTCGCTTAATTTTACTGCGGCTTCGATTGCCTCTTTGGAATATCTCACGTGATGATGTTCTTCATATTTGAATTTAATGTTTTCCAAAATTTCAATGGTTTCTTCCACCGAAGGCGGATCAATCATTACTTTTTGGAATCTCCTGTCAAGCGCGCCATCGGTTTCGATAAATTTGCGGTATTCATCCAATGTTGTGGCTCCAATGCACTGTATATCACCGCGCGCCAGAGCCGGTTTAAACATATTCGAAGCATCGAGCGAGCCTGAAGCGCCGCCCGCACCAACAATTGTATGCAATTCGTCGATAAATAAAATCACATCATCAGCTTTTTCCAATTCGTTCATCAAAGCTTTCATACGTTCTTCGAATTGACCGCGATATTTGGTTCCGGCAACTAATCCCGCCAAGTCCAATGTAACTACACGTTTGTCTTGTAAAATTCTCGGAACTTTGCGATGCACGATTCTTAAAGCCAAGCCTTCGGCAATAGCGGTTTTACCAACACCCGGTTCACCGATAAGAACGGGATTGTTTTTCTTTCTTCTGCTCAATATTTGAGCCACACGCTCAATTTCCATTTCCCGCCCAACAACCGGATCTAGTTTGTCTTCCATTGCCAGTTTGGTTAAATCCCGTCCGAAATTATCGAGAACGGGAGTTTTAACTTTCTCCGTTTTCTTTGTGGTTGGAGGAAGTACGGTCGATTTTTCACCTCCACCGCTTCTACTGCTTAAAATGCTGCTCAATTCGGCTCTTGCACTTTCGTAAGTTACATTAAACTGATGCAGAATTTGCGTAGCGATATTTTCTTCGTCACGTAAAATGGATAGCAAAATGTGCTCGGTGCCAATTACATCCGATTTGTATATTTTAGATTCAATTTGTGTAATCTTTAATACTTTTTCCGCTTGTTTTGTAAGCGGTATGTTTCCTATGGTCATCGTTCCGCCCGAAGGACGAACGGTATCTTCAATTGTTTTTTTCAATTTATCCAAATCCACACCGAGGTTGCGTAGAATTTTCACTGCAACCCCGTGGTTCTCACGGATAATTCCCAGCAGAAGATGTTCGGTTCCTATTGAATCGTGTCCGAGGCGGATCGCCTCTTCCCTGCTTAACCTAATAACCTCTTGTACCCTTTCCGAAAAATTTCCTTCCATTTTTCAACCCTTAAATGAAATTTATTATTAAAATGTTTTTTGAGCCAATTACAATATATAGATTGTCTTTTATCTAATCAAGCCAATAGGTATTGACAGTAAAAGATTTATTAATTATCGTTATTTGTAATTCCCAAGTTAAATAAAAATATTAAATAATCACATCAACTTCTTATAATTTACTGAAATAAGGTGAAAAAGTTCCCGAAAATATGATTTTTATATCCAATTTATTCTCGAAAAATATAAAATTCTATTTAGAAAATTCCGTAACAAATTTAAATCTGTATATAATAATGTGAGATTTCAAAAAAATCAGCGTTGAATAAGCAATCCAAAATATCCGGAAAGCACATTTTCTTCCTTGTTCTGTTAAAATTTATACACTTTTGTGTAAATCGCCTGACTGTTTTGATAAATATTACCATCAATTCGTAACCGGAATGAAATTTTACACAGCTTGTTTAAAAAAGTTCGAATAAATGCTATAACAGTGAACAATTATATTCTACGGCTTCCACAAAAAACGAAATATTTGGAATACTTTGCGTAAACAGATATATTTACAGTTCTGTATTAATTAATTTAACATAATAGTTTTGCGAGAGTGGCGGAATTGGTAGACGCGCTAGATTTAGGATCTAGTATCCGTAGGATGTGGGGGTTCGAGTCCCCCCTCTCGCACAAAACAAAAAAACAGGAGAAAAATGGAAACGAAAGTAAACGTATTATCGGAATCGGAGCACGAGCTTGAAGTAACGCTCGATTACGATGAAATTAAAAATGAAATTGAAGAAGCATACAAAAAGGAAAGAAAATCAATTAGCCTTCCGGGTTTCAGAAAAGGCAAAGTTCCCATCCCAATGCTGAAGAAAATATACGGCGAAATGATTGAATATAAAGCGAGCGAAGATATTGCCAATAAAAAGTTTTGGGAAATTGTGGATGCGCAAAAACTTGAACCCATTTCAACACCCCAACTATCCGATTTGGATTTCGAAATCGGGAAACAACTGAAATTCAAAGTAAAGTACGATGTAAAACCGAAACTCGACTTGAAAGATTATACGGGGCTGGAAATTGAAAAGCCGGTATTTAAAGTTAAAGAAGAAGATATTGAAAATGAAATTAAAAATATCTTAAAAGCTCATTCTAAATTTGAAGAAGCTGAAATAATTGAAGATGAAAATTACCGAGTTGTGCTGGACTTGATTCGCAAAGATGAAAACAACAAAGACATCGACGATACAAAAAGCGAAGATGTTACGGTCGATTTAAGCGACCCGAAAGTAAATCCCGAAATAGCAAAAAATGCCACCGGTAAGAAAGTGGGTGATAAATTTACTTTCAGCTTTACCGACGAACACAAACATGGCGATGAAGTTCATAAAGAAGAATATAATTATGAAGCCACAATCAAAAAAATCGAAAAAATAATTCCGCCGGAAATTACGGAAGAATTTGTTCAAAAAATTTCCAACAATAAGGCAAAAACACTGGATGAATTCCGCGAACAGTTGCGCAAAGAATTCAAAGATTATTTGGAAAAACAATCAGAAGACATATTTCTGAATGCACTGTTGAATAAAGTAGTAGAAAACAACGATTTCAAAGTACCGCGCGGTTATGTTGAATTGCTCGAAAAACGGATGTTGCAATCGGAATTGGACAATGCCAAAGCTTACGGTTACAAAAATGTAGATGAACAAAAGATACTCGAACAAATCAAACCGCGTGCGGAATGGAATGCAAAATGGCAAGTGATTTTGGCAAACATTGCCGAAAAAGAAAATCTGAAAGTAACCGATGAAGAATTGCGTGAACTGTCAAAAGAAGAAGCAGAGAAAACGGGAATTTCGGAAGATAAATTATTCAAATATTACAAAGACTCAAACAAGGCGGAATTGATGCTAGAAGAAAAAGTCATTGATTTTCTGAAAAAGAACAATACCGCTAAAGAATACGATCCCGCTGAAAAAGCTAAAGAAAAGGAAAAAGAAACCGATAAAAAAGAAACAACCAAATAACGAGGGAATTTAATGTCAGCAGAAATTTATAACCAATTAGTTCCGTACGTAATCGAACAAACGGGACGCGGCGAAAGAGGAATGGATATTTTTTCACGCCTCCTTCGTGAGAGAATCATCTTTTTGGGTACGGCAATAGACGATCATATTGCGAGTTTGATTATAGCGCAATTGTTGTTCCTCGAAGCCGAAGATCCCGAAAAAGATATTTACTTATACATCAATTCACCCGGCGGTAGCGTTTCGGCCGGACTGGCAATTTACGATACAATGAAATATGTAAAACCTGATGTCGCAACAATTTGTGTTGGTATGGCTGCAAGCATGGGAGCAATTTTACTTACCGGGGGCGCAAAAGGAAAACGCTCCGCTTTGCCGCATGCCAAAATTATGATTCACCAACCGTGGGTCGGCGGTCTGCAAGGTCAAACCACCGATATAGAAATCCATGCACGCGAAATGGTGAAAACCAGAGATATACTTTATCAAATCTTACACGAGCACACAGGTAAACCGCTGGAGCAAATTGCGAAAGATTGCGACCGCGATTATTTCCTTACAGCCGAAGAAGCAAAAGAATATAATCTGATTGATAATATTCTGGAACGCCGCGTTATGCCCGGTGACAAGAAAAAATCGAAATAAATAAGCTGAAAAAAATTGCATTGCAGTGCCCGGTTTCTACCGGGCTTTTTTATTTTTGCCGGCAATTTTACGAAGGAAATCTCATCTGCAAATTCACTATATTTCGGGGAAAATTTTCTATACGGTTTAAATGAAATGAATTCGCCCGGCACGGAAAAACAAGGCGCACCCAACGAAAAAAGAAATTTTTGGGCTTTCGTTTGGCATGCCGTTTGGCTGGCGCTTGCACAAACTTTTGCGGACAGAAACACTGTATTACCAGGTTTAATTTTGCTTGTGGGCGGAACTAAAACCCACCTTGGCATATTAACCGCTATTTTAATCGGGTTGCCCGTATTTTCCCAATTACTTTTTGCCGCTTATCTTTCACAAAAAAAATTAAAGAAAAAGTTTCTATTGCTCGGAATTTACCTAAGGGTATTTGCTTTCGGTGGGGTTGCGTGGACTCTTTCGCTCCATTCCGAATTTTCCTCTTCCACCGTTATTCTACTCGTTTATGTTTGGATGCTCCTCTTTACCATCAGCGGCGCTTTTGCCGGCGTTTCGTACACCGACGTTTTGGGCAAAAGCATCAAGGGCGACTTGAGAAAAAACTTCCTCGTTGTACGTCAACTTCTCAGCAGTATTGGTGTTTTAATTTCTGCTTTGGCGGTACGGCAAATTTTGCAATCGTTCGATTATCCCAAAAATTATGAGATTGCCTTCGAGTTCGCTTTTGTTCTATTATTTATAGCTTCATTGGGATTTATAGCAATAAAAGAAAAACCGACCCAAATTACCGGACGTGATACTTCCCTTCTCTTGCTTATAAAATCAATTCCATCGGTTATTAAAAAAGATAAAAATTTGAAAAGTATCGTCATCATTTCAAATTTAATCGGTTTCTCAATTTCACTAATTCCTTTTTACATTTCCCTCGTGAAGGATAAATTTCATCTCGATAAATCCGTTATCGGCAATTTACTGCTGCTTCAAATAATCGGTATGATAGCATCGAATTGGTTTTGGTCCAAAATAGTTAAGAAAAAAGCATTCAAAGGTGTTCTGTTTTTCGATATAGTTTTGGAAGGCACAATTCCTCTTCTGGCTATTTCTTTGGCATACTTCGGTTCATCAATTTATTTCCCGGCATTGTTTTTTCTTATTGGAACGGCTTTGAGCGCACACAAAATCGCATTCGAAGGAGTTTTGCTCGAAATTTCAACGGATGAAAACAGAGCACTCTATAGCGGTGTTTTCGGAGCACTGAGCTTAACAATAGCAATTTTTCCTTTACTTGCCGGTTATTTGATTTCATCTACGGGATACGTTCCGGTTCTTGCTTTTTCGAGTATAATAGTTTTTTCTTCACTTCTATTTTACAAAAATCTGAAATGCAATTGATGCTGTTTGTTCCGGCAATGTAAATTATATTTGCAAGCAAAAAAAGATTGTATTGTTTATATTGATTTCCGGTTTAGATTAAATATGGAATGTTTGAGTTCCGATGAATAAAGCAAATAACAGCGACCGCATTCCCCATATTAGCAAATATTTGCCTAAGCCCCATTTGGGAATTTTCAGGCGTTTGATAACCTCGTTTTTATTAATTTCTATTATTCCTATTTTAATATTTGGATATTATACTACTTTTACTCTGAATAATATAGATAAAAAACTCACCGGCAAAATAAAAGAATCGATAAACAAAAAAACTTTGGATGCAATTGAACTGCAAGCAATTTACATTGCAAGGTCAATTCAAAAATTCCTTAAGCAAAGGGAATACGATTTGTTTTCCCTTGCAAGTATCCGCCCTTTGCCGGCAAATTATCTGACGTTCTCCAAAAAACACGTTTCGGAAATTTGGTATTTGGAAGGCAGCAAAACCGTACAAGCG
>JALSTB010000129.1 GCA_026983955.1 Melioribacteraceae bacterium | reverse complement strand
CCGTTTTGCATTTCCGCTTTTACTTTCAGCTTTGCCGCTATAAAATCACGGTGCGAAACATGCAGGTTTGTGCTTATTAACCTGAGCATGTAATCTTCATATTTGTGAAGTTCGTTATCGGCAAGGACAATTCTCCACAAATTTTCTACTATTTTGAGTTTCTCATCGTAGTTGTAATGTTTATTTATAATATCGGTAAATTCGTAAATACTTACGCTCTTTTGAACTTCTTCCCTTGTAACTTTCATAATATCATTCAGTTCATCATCATTTAAATTGAAAGTATTTTTCATAATCGAAATTATTTTATCTTTTTCGCGCTCGTCGAAGTGATCGTCGGAGTTTGCAATTTCCAAAAAGAGAGCGCATGTTGCAATTTCGATGCTTCTCGGTTCGTCGTTGGTTTCTCCGCTTTCGACATTTTGGCGTGAAAATTTGCCGGTTTCCTTTGTTTTGGCTTCAATTGCGGAAAGAAAATCCCTTAAAATTTTAATCATTTTTCACCTCTTTATTTTCCGTTACTTCAATTTCATCAAATTTCCGTTTTGCTTGTGGCGGACGTTCGAATATTTCCGTCATTTCTTTATAGATGTTAGACAATCCCCGGGGAATTTGTTCCCAAGTAAACCGCCATTGCCAATTACCGTCCGGTTTGCCGGGGAAATTCATTCGTGCTTCGGAGCCTAAATTCAGAATGTCTTGCATCGGAATAACTACAATATTTGCCACTGATGAGTAAGCCAAGTGAATAAGCGCAAAACAAATATTATCGCCGTCGTAGTTCAAATACTTTTGCGTCCATTCGTATATTCCGCTTTTCTTTTCTTTTTCTTTTTCGAAAAATCCGCGGGTTGTGTCGTTATCGTGCGAGCCGGTATAAACAACGCAATTGCGAACGTAATTGTGCGGAAGGAAATTTTTATCGCCGGCGGGACCGAATGCAAACTGAAGAATTTTCATTCCCGGGAATCCGAAACTGTCTCTTAATTCTTCAACGCTTTCGGTAATCACGCCCAAGTCCTCCGCTAGAATTGGAACATCACCCAATTCGTTCATTATTTCGGTAAAAAGTTTTTTGCCCGGAGCTTTAACCCATTTGCCGTTAACTGCAGTTTCGGCATCACCGGGAATTTCCCAATAAGCGTCAAATCCCCTGAAATGATCTATCCTGACGATATCGACAAGTTCGTACATCTTTTTCATTCTTTGTTTCCACCAACGGAAATTATTCTTTTCCATTTTATCCCAGCGGTAGAGCGGATTTCCCCAGAGTTGGCCTGTGGGACTGAAATAATCTGGTGGAACGCCGGCTACGGTTTCCAGTTTACCTGTTTTTTCGTCAACGCTGAAAAGTGCTTTGTTAGCCCAGACGTCGGAGCTATCGTAAGCGACGAAAATCGGTAGATCGCCTATTATTTTGATTCCTTGACCGTTGGTGTAATCCTTTAATTTTTTCCATTGCTTGAAAAACAGGTATTGTGTAAACCGGTAGTAATCAATTTCTTTTTGATGTTTGTTTTTCCATTCGGTTAATGCCGGTTCTTTCCGGAAGGCAAATTCTTTTTCCCATTCGCTCCACTGAACGCCGCCGTGAAAATCTTTAAGCGCCATAAAAGTAGCAAAATCTTCCAACCAGAATTCGTTTTCGGAGCAAAACTTTCCGCATTCCTTATTAAATATTTTACCGTTGGAAATATATTTTTCGTATGCTTTTTTTAGTAGAGATTTTTTGAAGTCGATAACTTTCCCGTAATTTATTTTGTATAGATTAAATTCCGGTTTCTGTTCCAAATCCGCTTTTGAGAGCAACCCTTCTTCAGCTAATAAATCCGGACTGATTAACAAAGGATTTCCGGCAAAAGCAGAAAAACATTGATAAGGTGAATCGCCGTAGCCTGTTGGTCCTAATGGAAAAACTTGCCAAAGAGTTTGACCGGCTTCACGTAAAAAATCAGCAAATCTGTAAGCGTTTTCGCCTAAATCTCCAATTCCGTACGGTCCTGGTAAAGATGTTGGATGAAGAAGTATTCCGGCACTGCGTTTGAATTCCATATTATTTCCCAAAAAATTTTTCCTGTTGTAACAATTTTTTTGACTTTTAATTTAAGATTTTCTTTTCAAAAATGTTTTGCTGAAAAGAACTAAATTTTATGCTGTTAAAAGAATCAGTTTTGTATTGATAGAAAAATTTTAACATCCGTTCACAAGTTCGGCAAATTGGGAAATAAAAAATAGTACATTGGTATCCTGATAAATTTTTTTATTGTATAAATGAATTGTTTTTGCGGGAAAATTAATCAATCAATTTATTTCTAAAAAATATATTTGACTTTTTCAGGTAATTGATTAAATTTTCAATCCCAATTTTCACTTAGCATCAAGCCTGGCTTGTGTAACTTTTCTGGGGTTTTATCAAAAGTAAGTATTCAAATAAGTAAGTCTGAAAATCTCACATCGGACGAAGTTCTACAATTTTCTATATTATTTACTTTTGATACAACTTCAATTGAAACAGTTCATTATTAAATTGGTTGTATTATAAATTTTATTCACATGAGGTAAACATGAAAATAACCCGTCTTTTTACAAAAACCGGTCAGGATCCGTTAGCGGGAATTGAATTCACCAAGAGGACTTCAGAAATTAAAAATCCTAACGGTTCCATAGTATTCAAAATGGATGACGTGATCGTTCCCAAAAGTTGGTCGCAAACCGCAACAGACATTATAGCTCAAAAATATTTCAGAAAAGCCGGAGTTCCTAAATTACTGAAAAAGAAAAATGAAAAAGGGGTTCCGAAGTGGCTGCAGCCATCGAAAGCGGATGAAGACAGATTAAATGAACTGCCGGAAAAAGAAAGATACACGCACGAAAACGATTCCCGTCAAGTATTTCACAGGTTAGCCGGAACTTGGACGTATTGGGGCTGGAAAGCAGGTTATTTCGATACGGAAGAAGATGCGCTTGCATTTTACGATGAATTGGTTTACATGTTAGCAAATCAATATGCCGCGCCAAACAGTCCGCAATGGTTCAATACCGGTTTGCATTGGGCATACGGAATTAACGGTCCGGCTCAAGGGCATTATTACGTTGATTACAAAACCGGAGTGTTAACAAAATCGGAAGATGCTTACACGCATCCGCAACCTCATGCATGTTTTATACAATCGGTAGAAGACGATTTGGTTAACGAAGGCGGAATAATGGATCTATGGGTTCGCGAAGCCCGGTTGTTCAAATACGGCTCGGGTACGGGTACGAATTTTTCGAGCATACGCGGAGCAAACGAGCCTTTAAGCGGCGGCGGAAAATCTTCGGGATTGATGTCCTTTTTGAAAATCGGCGACAGATCGGCCGGGGCTATTAAATCGGGGGGCACAACAAGAAGAGCCGCAAAAATGGTAACACTCGATATCGATCATCCCGATATTGAGGAATACATCAACTGGAAAGTAGTTGAAGAACAAAAAGTAGCGGCGTTGGTTGCAGGTTCGCAATTGTGCAATATTCATTTAAATAGAATAATGAAAGCCTGCTACGACGAGCATCCCGAAAATGACAGGTTTAACAGAAGAACAAATAAGAAATTACGTCAAGCAATCATCGAAGCCAAAAGAGCGATGATTCCGGAAAATTACATCGAAAAAGTGATACAACTTGCAAAACTCGGATTCACATCAATTGAATTTCCCGTTTACAATACCGATTGGACTTCGGAAGCATACGCTACCGTGTCCGGTCAAAATGCAAATAACTCCGTTCGAGTTTCAAACGAATTTATGCAAGCAGTAGTTAACGACGGCGATTGGAATTTGTATTGGAGAACGGAACTCGATGCTTCCAAAAAAGAAGGAAGGGAGCCGGAACCCTACAAAACACTGAAAGCAAGGGATTTATGGGAACAAATCGGTTATGCGGCTTGGGCATCGGCAGACCCGGGTTTGCAATACGATACAACAATAAACGAATGGCACACTTGTCCGAACAGCGGTAAAATCAATGCTTCGAACCCGTGTTCGGAATATATGTTTTTGGATAATACCGCTTGTAATTTGGCTTCGCTTAACTTGGTCAAATTTTATGATGTCGATAAAGAAAAATTCAGAATTAAGGAATTCAGACATGCAACAAGACTGTGGACTATTGTTCTTGAAATCAGTGTATTGATGGCTCAATACCCAAGCAAGGAAGTGGCACAGAACAGCTACGATTACAGAACGTTGGGATTGGGTTATGCAAATTTGGGTTCGTTGTTGATGCGTCAAGGAATTCCTTATGACAGTGATGAAGCTCTGGCAATAACCGGAGCGGTTACGGCAATAATGCACATGCGCGCATACGCTACTTCTGCCGAAATGGCTAAAGAGTTCGGCGCCTTTTCCAAATACGAAGAAAACAAAGATGCCATGCTAAGGGTACTCCGAAATCACCGTCGCGCCGCATACAACGTTCCGAAAGAAGAATACGAAGGGCTTTCGGTTTATCCGGTGGGAATTGATCCTCAACATTGCCCGTCCGATCTTCTTAAAGCGGCAAGGGAAGATGCCGATTTGGCAGTCGATTTGGGTAAAAAATACGGATTCAGAAATGCACAAGTTACCGCAATAGCACCAACCGGAACAATCGGCTTGGTAATGGATTGCGATACGACCGGCATTGAGCCCGATTTCGCTTTGGTGAAATTCAAAAAATTAGCCGGTGGCGGATACTTCAAAATTATTAATCAATCGATTCCGCCTGCATTGAAAAAATTGGGTTACAACCAAGAGCAGATTAACGAAATAGTAAATTATGCAAAGGGCACCGGCACGCTTGAAGGTTGCCCGTATATCAATAAAGAATCGTTGAAGACAAAAGGCTTTACCGATGAATTGATTTACAAAATCGAAAAGTCTTTACCTTCCGTTTTTGAATTGGGCTTTGCATTTAATATTTATTCTCTTGGTGAGGAATTTTGTAAAAACACCCTGGGAATTCCGGAAGAAAAACTACACGATCCTTACTTGAATATTTTGGAAGAAATCGGTTTTACGAAAGATCAAATATCGAAAGCCAACGATTATGTTTGCGGAACGATGACAATTGAAGGCGCACCGTTTCTAAAACATGAACACTATCCGGTTTTCGATACTGCGAACAAATGCGGAAAAATCGGAACAAGATTCATACGCCCGGAAGCTCACATCAAAATGATGGCGGCTGCACAACCGTTTATTTCGGGCGCCATTTCAAAAACAATTAATTTCCCTGCCGAGGCGACAATCGAAGACATTAAAAAGGCTTATCTCGATTCGTGGAAACTCGGTTTGAAAGCAAACGCACTTTACAGAGACGGTTCGAAGCTTTCGCAACCGCTTAACACTACGGTTACGGAAGAGGTTGAAGAAGTTAACGAAAAAGAGGAAAAAAGCGAAATCGTAAGAATCGCAGAAAGAATAATCCACCGTTATATTGCGAAGAGAAGAAGATTACCCGACAGACGCGGAGGTTACACTCAAAAAGCAAAAATTAACGGTCAAACCGTTTACATCCGCACAGGCGAATATGAAAACGGGCAACTCGGCGAGATATTCCTGGATATGCATAAAGAAGGTGCCGCATTCAGAAGTCTGTTGAACAGTTTTGCAATTGCAATTTCACTCGGTTTGCAACATGGTGTTCCTCTTGAAGAATTTGTAGATGCGTTTGTGTTTACCAAATTCGAACCGGCGGGAATTGTCACGGGAAACAAACGTATCAAAATGGCAACTTCGGTAATCGATTATATCTTCAGGGAATTGGCTGTTACTTATCTCGGAAGAAACGATTTGGCTCATGTTTCCGATGATGAGTTAAATGAGAACCCTGGAAGCAATCCGGTTGTTGAGCCCGATTTCGAAAGTGAAGAAGTTGTAAGTGAAAGAGTTATCCAATTGGATAAAACTGAGCCTGAAGTTCCGGTTCCAACAAACGGAAACGGACATGGCAAAAAAGTCGATTCAAGTACTCAAGCCGTGGTTAACTTGGTACAAGAAGCGAGAATCAAGGGATATACGGGCGATATTTGTCCCGAATGCCAAAGCATGACAATGGTTAGAAACGGAACATGCTTGAAATGTGAAACTTGCGGTGCCACTACCGGCTGCAGTTAATTTGATTGAAATAACGAGTAAATTAAAGGGCGTCTTCGGACGCCTTTTTTTGTTGTGTTAATTTTAAAGTTATTTGGGTCAAGCCGGAGTATGACATTCTGGTTGAGTATTGGGATACAACACCAAACTTCTCTCTCCTGTGGAGGGGGAAATAAAAAAGCACAATCAGATGCTGAAATAAATTCAGCATGACGAGTGTGAGATGCTGAAACAAGTTCAGCATGACAAGGCTTTTCGTGACGTTTTTTTTCGCGGAGTCATCCCGTTTCGTACCGTCAGCCCGAACTTGATTCGGGATTTGATAAGAACCGTTTTACATCCTTTGCAATTCCGTACGAGCAGGAATGAAAAAAAACACAATCAGATGCTGAAATAAATTCAGCATGACGAGTGAGAGATGCTGAAACAAGTTCAGCATGACAGTTTCTGATTGCTAGTTGCTCTTGTTTGTCTTGTTATCCCGGACTTGTTCCGGGATCTGAAAGGAACAGATTTACGCACTTCGTCATTCCAGCGAAAGCGGAATCTCAACCGTTACAGTCCGGTCCATCTTTTTTACCACAGATAAGCATGGATTTAGGCGGATAATTCTCATTATGCACAATGTGCCTACCCAACACCTGCCGCGTTAATTATTATTTCTTCATTCCGGAACTTTTTTTCTTTTTTATTTTATGAAACTACGGTTATTTTTAGTCATCTAATTAAAGAGTAATTACGTGAAAAAGGAGGGAATATGAGTGAAACAAAAACCACTGAAATGAAAGCAACAAAACGGCAATTCAAAGCAGAAATAAAAAAATTATTGGATATTCTCGTTCATTCGCTTTATACAAACAAAGAAATATTTTTACGCGAGCTAATTTCAAATGCTTCCGATGCGATGGATAAAATCCGTTTCGAATCGAATAAAGGCACCGATTATATTGACAAAGATTTACCGCTTGAAATTAATATTTGGGCAAACAAAGACAAAAATATTTTGTACGTGCAAGATCACGGTATCGGAATGACGAGGGACGAATTAATCAAAAACCTCGGCACCATTGCAAAATCGGGCACGGAAGATTTTCTTAAAGCGGTAACTGAAAATAAAGAGAATGCAAGCAACATAATAGGAAGATTCGGAATCGGTTTCTATTCCGTTTTTATGGTTGCCAAAAAAGTTATAGTTAAAACAAAATCATATTTAAAAGATGAACCTGCAATGGAATGGGAATCGGACGGCATGGGCGGTTTTACTGTAAAACCGCTTAACGAAGAAATGAAGCGCGGAACAATTGTGGAAATCCATCTTAAAGATGACGCTAAAGAGTTTACGGAAAAATACCGTTTGGAATCGATTGTTAAAAAGCACTCGAGTTTCATTTCGTTCCCGATAAAAATCGAAAAGGAAAGAGTAAACACAATTCCCGCGCTCTGGCGCGAACCGAAATCGTCAATAAAAAAAGAACAGTATGTTGAATTTTATAAATTCCTCACCTACGATACCGAAGAACCGCTCGATGTAATTCACACATCCGTTGACGCGCCGATTCAGTTCAGCGCTTTACTCTTTATTCCGAAACGTAATTTGGATTGGTTCGGGATTACACGTGAAGATTACGGTTTGGATTTGTACGTGCGCCGTGTTCTCATCCAACATAAAAACAAAGATTTGCTGCCGGAATATTTGGGATTTGTTAAAGGTGTTGTCGATTCTGAAGATTTGCCCTTGAATATTTCGCGCGAAACCTTACAGGAAGATATTATTTTCACTAAAATTTCAAACAACGTAACTTCCCAAGTCCTTTCGCATTTAACCAAAATGGCGGAGAAAGAACCCGGTAAATACAAACAATTCTGGGAAGCACACGGGAAAATTTTCAGGTTGGGTTATTCCGATTATGCAAATCAAGATAAATTTATGAAACTGCTCCGGTTTAATTCTTCTTCATGTAAAGATGAAAAAGAGTTGATTTCGCTTGACGATTATGTTGAAAAAATGCACAAAAAACAGAAGGAAATTTATTACATACTCGGAAGCAGCAGGGCGGCAATTGAGATGGATCCGCACATGGAAATTTTTAAGCGGAAGGGAATTGAAGTTCTTTACTTGTACGACCCTCTGGAAGAATTTGCCTTGAGTTCTTTAATGAAATATAAAGATTACGAGTTCAAATCGGTTGACCAGGTTGATGTGAAAAAACTTAACAAACTTGACGATGTGGAGAAGAATGAAAATGAAATGGAGCCCTTGTCTAAAGATGACGAAAAACATTTCTCGAGCTTATTGCAAAGAATAAAAAATATTTTGGGCGAGAGGGTAACCGATGTGCGTGAATCGAAACGGTTGCTCGATAGTCCCGCCGTGCTTGTAAATCCCGATAATTCTATTTCTTCGACAATGCAAAAAATAATGCACATTACGGGGCAAACGAAATCTATTCCCAAAAAGATTATGGAAATAAACAAAAACCATAAACTTATCCGTAATTTGCTAAAAGTATACAAAGCGAACGATAAAGACGAATATATCACTAACGTTGCTGAGCAATTGTACGAATCCGCTTTATTGATGGAAGGATATTTGACCGACCCGCATAAATTGGTCAACAGAATCAATAAATTACTCGAACAATCGAGCGAATGGTACACGGCTGTTAAAAAGCTGTAACGTTGAAATTCAGCAAAAAATTAATTATTTATCGGTCTCGGTAGTTTCGGATTTGGAAAATGCCGGGACTGTTTTATTTTAAACCGGAAGCGAATGTTATTATTTCAGCAATTAATATCGTCTGAAGAAAACGTACCGATGCTATGGTACAAAATTGCCATAGTAATTTTGATCGGTCTGTTGGTCGGGATTGAAAGGGAGCGGGGTAAAAAACCTTCCGCCAAAACGTTTGCGGGCGTTCGCACTTATCCTCTTATTTCAATTTTGGGTTTCCTTTCTGCTTTCATTGCTTCATTTACAACATATATAGTTTACGCTGCAGTATTTTTTATATTCGGTTTATTGGTGATTATTTCATATTACTTTTCGAGTAGAACGGGCGGAATAGGCGGTACATCTGAAATTACGCATTTTATTGTTTATCTTCTCGGTTCACTTGTTTTTTGGAATTATGTTTTGCTTGCCGGGGCGGTGGCGGTTGTTCTTGTAACGTTTCTTACTTTTAAATCCGAATTCCGCGCTCTTGCCGGAAAAGTTGAAAACGAAGATATTTTCGCCGCGATTAAATTTGCTATTATTACTATTATTATTCTGCCACTCTTACCCGATCAAACTTACGGGCCGTTCGATGTTTTGAATCCCCGAAAAATATGGTACATGGTTGTTCTGATTTCAACAATCAGTTTTGTCGGGTTTATTTTATTCAAGTTGATTGGAGCCAACAAAGGAATTTTTCTTCTCTCGGTGTTGGGTGGAATTGCATCGAGCACGGCAACAACAACTTCGTTTGCCGGGCAAAGTAAAAACATGCCGCACCTTTCGCGTAACCTTGCCGCCGGAAGTGTTTTGGCATCGTCAATTATGTTCCCGCGTATTTGGGTTATACTGGCGGTATTGAATTATGATTTTGCGGACAGTTTAATTGTTCCCGTTACGGTCTTCACAATTATTGGTCTGGCTGTAAGTAGAATGGTCTGGTCGAAAAAAAGCGCTATGGTTGCACAAGATATAGAATTACAAAACCCGTTCAGAGTTATGTTTGCGATTAAATTCGGAATTTTGTTCGGAATTATTTTA